>NZ_JBUDGD010000017.1:0-106580 GCF_055484735.1 Pseudomonas sp. 15C
CCTGGGTTGTCAGTTTCAATCCGGCACGCTCGAACACCTGCTCCCATTGGCGGGTCGCAGCGGGCGCATTGGTTTTCTCGGTGCAATGGGCGAGCAGACGGAATTTTGCTTCGCTGTGCGGCGGCACCTGCTCGGGCATCACCTTGAGCAACCACTCCTGTACCAGCTGAACTTCCGGGCAATCCTGCAGGCCGGGAACCTTGAGATATTCCTGGCGATACACCAGCGTCATGGCCGGGTCGAGGCCCAGCAACGGCACGCCGAGATCCGCCAATTCACGCAACTGCCGCGCATTGCGCAGCGCCGCACGGTTGAACGCCGAAAGGAAGCCCTGCACATGCAACGGTTTGCCGTTGGCGCTGAACGGCGCCAGGTAAACCTGATAGCCCAGGCGCGAAATCATTTCGACCAGATCCGCCAGCAGCGGCGCTTCGAAATAGCGGGTGAACGCGTCCTGCACGATCACCACGCTGCGTTCACGCTGCGCCGGTGTCAGCGCCGACAGCGTCGCAACGGTTGCCGGCTGCACCAGCCAGCGGCGCATCGCGGCGTGAAAATCGAAACGGCTGAGCAACGGCACATCGACCATGCCACCGACTCGCTCGAGCACTCTGCGCACCCACGTCGCACCCATCAAGCCGTTGTACAGCGCCGGAATTCGCGCCATGTACGGAATGCTGTACTCCAGCGAAGCGATCAGATAATCCCGCGCCGGACGCAGATACCGTGTGTGGTACAGCTCAAGAAAACGCGAACGAAAATCCGGCACGTTGACCTTGACCGGGCATTGCCCCGCGCAGGATTTACACGCCAGACAACCGGCCATGGCGTCATAGACCTCATGGGAAAAATCCGCCGACCGGGCCCGCGTGTTGCGCCAGCGCTGCCATAACGTCGCAAAAAACGCCGGTCGGCGAATCGCCCCGGACAACACGTCGACACCCGCCTCACCCTGCAACCGCAGCCACTCGCGGATCAACGAGGCGCGGCCCTTGGGCGATTGTGCGCGCTCGCGGGTGGCTTTCCACGACGGGCACATGGCGTCATCGGGATCGAAGTTGTAGCAGGCGCCGTTGCCGTTGCAATGCATCGCCGCGCCGTAGTCCTGCCAGACCTTCTCATCGATCTGTCGATCAAGTTCGCCGCGCAGGGTCACTTCATCGATTTTCAGCAATGCCGCATCGGTGTTGGCCGGCGTGGCGATCTTGCCGGGGTTGAACTGATTGAACGGGTCGAACGCGGCCTTCAGCGCTTGCAGCGCCGGGTACAACTCGCCGAAAAACGCCGGCGCGTATTCCGAGCGCAGGCCTTTGCCGTGCTCGCCCCAGAGCAGCCCGCCGTAACGTTGAGTCAGCGCGGCGACGCCATCGGACACCGGGCGCACCAGTGCCGCTTGCTGCGGGTCTTTCATGTCGAGAATCGGCCGCACGTGCAGCACGCCGGCATCGACGTGGCCGAACATGCCGTACTGCAAGCCGTGGCTGTCAAGCAGATCGCGCAGCTCGGCGATGTACTCGGCCAAGTGCTGCGGCGGTACCGCGGTGTCCTCAACAAACGGTTGCGGCCGCGCTTCGCCGGCGACGTTGCCGAGCAGGCCGACCGCGCGCTTGCGCATGCCGTAGACCTTGTTCACCGCCGCGTGACCGACTGCCAGAGTATGGCCCAAGCGTTCAACGGTTTGATCACTGCTCAAATGCTCGACAAACGCAGCGACGCGAGCTTGCAATTCATCCGGATCGTCACCGCAGAATTCGACCAGATTGATACCCAGAGTCGGCCGCTCGGCGCTGGCGGGGAAATACTCGGCGACGCCGTGCCAGACAATGTCCTGCATCGCCAGCAGCAACACTTTCGAATCCACGGTTTCGATCGACAGCGGCTTGAGCGCCATCAACGCGCGCGCATCGCGCAGCGCGTCCATGAAACCGGCGTAGCGGATGTTCACCAGCATCGTGTGCCTGGGAATCGGCAGCACATTCAGCCGCGCCTCGACGACAAACCCTAGCGAACCTTCAGCGCCGCACAAAACGCTGTTCAGATTGAAGCGGTTATCTGCTTCACGCAGATGCGCGAGGTCGTAACCGGTCAGGCAGCGGTTGAGATCGGGGAAACGCTGTTTGATCAGGTCGCCCTGCTCATCGATGATCTGCCGCGCGCAGCGATAGACTTCACCGACCCGATCATCACGCACGCACTGCGCTTGCAGCTCGCTTTCGTCCAGCGCCTGAGCGTGCAAACGCTCGCCGCCACGCAAAATCATGTCGAGTTCCAGCACATGGTCGCGGGTCTTGCCGTAGGTGCAACTGCCCTGGCCGCTGGCATCGGTGTTGATCATGCCGCCGACGGTGGCGCGGTTGGACGTCGACAGTTCCGGGGCGAAAAACAGCCCGGCGGATTTCAGTGCGGCATTGAGCTGGTCCTTGACCACCCCGGCCTGCACCCGCACCCAGCGCTGCTCGACGTTGATCTCAAGAATGCGGTTCATGTGCCGCGACAGGTCGACGACGATGCCGTCGGTCAGCGACTGGCCGTTGGTGCCGGTGCCGCCGCCGCGTGGCGTGATCACCACTTGCTGATGTGCCGGCTTGGCGATCAGCCTCGCCACCCGAGCGACGTCGTCGGCATCCATCGGGAACACCGCCGCTTGGGGCAGACGCTGATAGATCGAGTTATCGGTGGCCAACACCACGCGGCTGGCGTAATCGGCGCTGATCTCACCGCGAAAGCCGCTGGCCTTGAGGGCGTTGAGGAACGCCTGATAATCGGCAGTGAGGGTGCTTGCGGGCGACAGCTGGGCAATCATCGGTCAGGGTATCTCGGTCAAAATCGGGCCGTGTGGCGGCGAACAGTTGTACGCAACGAATGATTGCGTCAGGCTCCGCCATCTCAGGGTGCCCATGTTCATTGCTGAACGACTCAGGGACAACCGTAAATTCGACCCGCTATTGATGACTTTTGCGAATGAATCCGCGCACGCTCACGCCGTCCATGTCGTTATTGCTGGCTTTCGAGGCCGCCGCCCGTCATGAAAGTTACACCCGCGCCGCCCACGAACTGTCGCTGACGCAAAGTGCGGTCAGCCGTCAGGTGCAGATTCTGGAAAAAATGCTCGGCATGCGCCTGTTCACTCGCGAAGGCCGGCAAGTGGTGCTGACCGACGTCGGGCGCCTGTATCAACGCGAACTGGCCGAAGCGCTCGGGCAGATACGCAGCGCGACGCTGCAGGCGATGGCATTCGGGTCGGGCATTCATAGCCTGCGTCTGGCGACGCTGCCGACCTTCGGCTCGAAATGGTTGCTGCCGCGCCTCAAGGATTTCTACACCGCACATCCCGGCATGACCGTGCATCTGCATTCACGCATCGAAGCGATCGATTTTGATACCAGCGAAATCGACGCGGCGATCTGCGTCGGTGGCGGCGACTGGCCGGGGCTGACCGCCCTGCCCTTGCACACCGAAGAACTGGTGGTGATCGCCAGCGCGCAATTGTCCGCCGTCGAGCGCGACGACGCCGAACGGCACATCGCCGGGCAACTGCTGCTCAACGTCAGCAGCAACGCTCAGGCATGGACGGAATGGTTCAGCCAGCGCGGCTTGCCCCATCGCAGCATGCGCATCGGGCCGAGCTTTGAAATGACCTCGCACCTGATCCAAGCGGTACGAGCCAATATTGGTGTGGGGCTGGTGCCGCGGATTCTGGTCGAGGATGAATTGGTCAATGGCGAGCTGCTGCAACTGGGCGAGCCGATCACCAGTCGGCGCAGCTACTATCTGGTGTATCCGCCGCGTAATGAAAAGTTGCCGTCGCTGACGGCGTTTCGGGACTGGCTGATAAAAACGCTTTGACCGACAGGCCGCCATCGCGGGCAAGCCCGCTCCCACAGTATTCGGTATCGCTCACCAATCTTGCGTCTCATAACATACCTGTGGGAGCGGGCTTGCCCGCGATGGCGGCAGCATTGACTGCCTCAAAACCGCGGCTTGACCGCCCTCCAATCCGGTTTATACCGCTGCATCTGCCGCACATCGTCGCGCTGGCGAATCCCGCACGTCAGGTATTGATCATGCAGCTTGCCCAACTGCTCATGATCCAGCTCGAGCCCGAGCCCCGGCGCGCGGCTGATCTTCACGCAACCATCGACAATCGGCAGCTTGCCGCCCTTGATCACCTCCTCGTCCGGCTCCTGCCACGGGTAATGAGTGTCGCAGGCGTAATCCAGATTCGGCACGGCCGCCGCGACATGCGCCATGGCCATCAGGCTGATGCCCAGGTGCGAGTTGGAGTGCATCGACACCCCGAGGCCGAACACCTCGCACATTTTCGCCAGGGTCTGGGTGTCACGCAGGCCGCCCCAATAGTGGTGGTCGGCGAGCACGATCTGCACGCTGTTCTGCGCGACGCTGCGGCGAAACTCGTCGAAATCGGTGACCACCATATTGGTCGCCAGCGGCAGGCCAGTGCGTTTGTGCAGTTGCGCCATACCGTCGAGACCCGGCGTCGGGTCTTCGTAATATTGCAGATCATCACCGAGCAATTCAGCCATGCGAATCGAGGTTTGCAGTGACCAGTTGCCATTTGGATCGATGCGCAGCGGATAGCCGGGGAAGGCCTTTTTCAGCGCCTTGATGCAGGCCACTTCGTGCTCCGGCGGCAGCGTACCGGCCTTGAGCTTGATGCTCTTGAAACCGTACGCCTCGATCATCCGCGCCGCCTGCGCGACGATTTGTTGTTCGCTGAGCGCTTCGCCCCAGTCATCCGGTTTGTAAGGCGAATCGACGTGCTGCGCGTATTTGAAAAACAGGTAAGCGCTGAAAGGCACTTCTTCGCGGATTGCGCCGCCGAGCAAGTCCACCAGCGGTACGTTCAGGTAGTGCGCCTGAAGATCGAGAAACGCCACTTCGAATGCCGAGTACGCGTTGCTCACCGCTTTGCTGGCGTGGGAACCCGGCGCCAGCTCGGCTCCGGCCAGACTGACAGGCTTATGCGCCGCCACCGTCGCTTGCACGATCGCACGTAACTGGTTGAGGTTGAACGGGTCGAGGCCGATCAGTTGCGCCTGCACTTGTTGCTGGATCGCCAGCGCCGGGGCGTCGCCATAACTTTCGCCCAGGCCGATGTAGCCGTTGTCGCTTTCGATCTCGATGATCGAGCGCAGGGCATAAGGTTCGTGGATGCCACTGGCGTTGAGCAGCGGCGGATCACGAAAGGCAATCGGAGTAACCGTGACACGGGTGATTTTCAAGATGATGCTCCTGACAGATCAACAATCGATTCAGTGGCTCGCGGCCGGGCTGGCCGTCGCGACGACGGCGGTTTCGTCAGCGGGCTTTGCCGGGGTTTTGTCTTTGGCGCCCGGCGCCGTACGGGCGAAGAAAATCACCACCGCAGCGATCAGCGAAGTCGCCGCCAGGCCATACAGTCCGCCCTCGATCGAGCCGGTGGTTTGCTCGAGAATGCCGAACGCCGTCGGCGCAACGAAGCCGCCGAGATTGCCGATGGAATTGATCAACGCGATCACCGCCGCCGCGATGCGCGCATCGAGATAGCTCTGCGGGATCGGCCAGAACAGCGCCGAGGCGGCTTTGAAGCCAATCGCCGCAAAGCAGATGGCAACGAAGGCGAAGACCGGGCCGCCGATGGTCGACATGAACATGCCGATGGCGGCGATCACCAGGGTCAGAGCGACCCACGCCTGCTGGAATTTCCATTTGCCGGCCATCGCAGCAAAACCGTACATGGCGACAATCGAAATGATCCACGGAATTGAATTGAGCAGACCGACCTGGAAGTCGCCGAGATTGCCCATTTTCTTGATCATGCTCGGCAGCCAGAACGTCGCGCCGTAAATGGTCAGGGCGATGGAAAAGTAGATGAAGCAGAACAGCGCGATCTGCCGATCCGCCAGCAACTTGAACATTGACGGCTTGCTCACCTGCACCGCTTCGCGGGCACGCTGCTCTTCGGCAATCGCTGCGACCAGCGCTTCACGCTCGTCTTCGCTCAGCCACTTGGCCTGACGCGGATGCGATTGCAGCCAGAACCAGACGAACGCGCACAGCACCACCGACGCGGCGCCCTCGATCAGAAACATCCACTGCCAGCCGTGCAAGCCCAGGCCACTGATGTGCAGCAACGCACCGGACACCGGGCCGGAGATCACCGAGGCAATCGCCGAGCCGCTGAGAAATACCGCCATGGTCTTGCCACGTTCGGAGGCTGGCAGCCATTGCGTGAAGTAATAAATGATCCCCGGAAAGAACCCCGCCTCGGCCGCGCCGAGAATGAAGCGCAGCACATAGAAGCTGGTTTCACCGCGCACGAACGCCATGGCCATGGCGGCCGCGCCCCAGGTGAACATGATCCGCGTCAGCCATACCCGTGCGCCGTATCGCTGCAGCAGCATGTTGGAAGGTACTTCGAACAATGCGTAGCCGATGAAGAACAGCCCGGCACCCAGGCCATAGACCGCAGCCCCGATACCCAGATCGGTTTCCAGATGACTGCGAACAAAGCCGATGTTGACCCGATCGATGTAGTTGACGATGAACATCACCACGAACAGCGGCAGCACGTGGCGCTTTACCTTGGCGGCGGCGCGGGCGAGCACCGTGACGTCCGCTGGACTCTGCAGGGTTTTCAAGGGGCGACTCCCGATCTTGTTGTTTTTAGGAATGGCGTGAAGCGATGGATCGATCATGGACGCCGCGTATTGATCCCGTCTAATCTAACTTGGCATTCGATTGATACCCGGATTAGATCAATGTTCGAACTGACCCAACTACGCTGCTTCACCACTGTCGCTACCGAACTGAATTTTCGCCGCGCCGCCGAACGGCTGAACATGACCCAACCGCCGCTGAGCCGGCAGATCCAATTGCTTGAACATCACCTCGGCGTCGAGTTGTTTACCCGCAGTACCCGCAGCGTTGCGCTGACTGCCGCCGGGCGCGCATTTTTCATCGAAGCGCAGAATTTGCTCGAGCGCGCCCAGCAGGCAGCAATTACCGCACGGCGTTTTGCCGAGGGTGATATTGGTTCGGTAAACATCAGTTTCGTCGGCAGCGCGGTGTATGAGTTTTTGCCCAAGGTGATCGCCGAGGCACGGCTGAAACAGCCGCAGGTGAAAATCGATCTGAGCGAGATGAACACCTATCAGCAACACGAAGCCCTGCGCGCGCGGCGCATCGACCTGGGCATCGCCCGCGCGCCGCTGCTGGAGCCGGGCTACGCCACCGAATGCCTGGTCCGCGAGCCGTTTGTGCTGGCCGTGCCGAGTGCGCATCCGTTGGCAACCGCCGCCGAAGTGCTGGTGAGCGATCTGGACCAACAACCGTTTCTGATGTACTCCCACGCCGCCTATCCACCGTTCAACGAACTGCTGACCGGCATGCTGCGCTCGGCGCGGGTCGCACCGGACTATGTGCAGTGGCTGGGTTCATCGCTGACGATTCTGGCGTTGGTCAACGCCGGCATGGGCCTGGCGCTGGTACCGCGTTGCGCGACCAGCGTGGTGTTCAAGAACGTTGTGTTTCGCGATATTGATCTGGGCGAAGGGGTCCAGAGCGAACTGCACCTGATCTGGCGGGAGAACAATGACAACCCGGCGTTTGCGATGCTGCTGGAAGCGATTCGCCGGGCTGTGGTGCAAGGTTGGGGATAGTGATCTATCTTGCCGGCCGGCGCTTGAGCGGAGGCGGCGCGCTCGGCCCCTTGATCAATGGCACCTCCAGCATTTTTCCATCCGGCCCGACGAAGAGGCGCTCTAAATGTTTTGGCATGGGTTGTGGTGCTCTGGCAGTCGGCATGCGGATCCCTCTGATGTAGGGCTGAATTCAACCCATTTGACGTTCGCGGAATCTATCAACAAAAACTCAGCACCATAAGAGGCCGGTTGGCCATCATCGTTGAGCCAGCGAGGGTATTGCATCACGAAGTGACCGCTGACTGATTCTCTTGGCCACTCCACCGGCCAGCCCAGGACGCGCCTTTCATCGTTCAAGTGCAAGGTAATGAAACGCTCATATTGCGCAAAGGCGCAGAACCACTCGCTAGGGTAAGAAGATTGTTTCGTGACGTTTCTCTTGCGTAACCACGCGTGCAATTTATCGCCGGTGGCCAGATAACAGGCGAGAAGTCCGAGCATCAGCGAAAAAGCGCTTGCCCACGCTGTTTCTGCCCTCGCGTCCCATTGCCCAATGGACAAACCTTTTGAGCCAATCCACAAACACAACGACCTGACAGCCAACACCGCTCCCTGAACCACAAACGTAAAGATCAACGCCTGCACAATCTGCCCAAATGTATCAGGCCGCTTGAACGCCGTGAGCGAATAGAAAATCCACGCTGACAAAAAGCCCGGAATCAGATACTGCAGCAACGGTATGACTTCTTTGACCAGATCATCCATGATCCGAGGCTCCCTTCGAGGTCTTGCCGACCGACATTCGAAAGCCTAGCGCACGCTGGCAAACCGTTCGCGTACAACTGTCACCGGGCGTTTCACGCCGTCGATGGCTACAGGCAATCACGCACCGATTGGCGCAAAGCTCCGGACTTGGCCCATGGCGGCCCCTGGTACAACGAGACGCGGCTGCCGTCCTTGTATTTGACGATGTCGAGGATCTCGTCCGCGGTGATGACGCTCGGCGCAGTGATGCGGTAGCCGTTGGAAATCGAGGTTTGCGAGGTCTTCGCCACATCCCGCTGCCACAACGGTAATACACACGCGGCATAGTCTTTGGGGGCCTTGTCGCTGGTCTTGCTGACATTCGGTTCACCCGGCACGAGTGACCTCGGCAACGAGCAACCCGCCAACAGGGCCAACGCCAACCCCCCGATCCATATCCGCATGGTGTTTTCCTGATCTGAAAAAAAGCGAATGTAACGCGTAACCGGGTGTACATCCATCGTGGCACGCCGCCCGTGGCGCAATCTGCACAACTTTTCACAAGCTGCACAGACAGACGAACGTGCTTTGCCCATCGGCGAATAATGCGACTACTCTTTTCTACCGAGAATGTTCTGGAGATGATCATGCGGCTCAATGAATATGAACACGAACTTCAGCGCGACCTGCAAAGCGTCGCATCGGACTTGAGATGGTCGGCCGTCGACTTGAAACGTATCGCCGACCAACTGCGCAAATCCGGCAACGAAGCGGACGCGCAAGCGGTAATGAGGTCTTGTGAGGTACTGCAAAGCGACGAGGAGCGTTTGCAACTCTATGCCAAAGAGGTGAAAGCGCGTGCCATCAGCCGGATCAAGGTGCACTGAGGGCACCCTGCCCTGACCACTCAATAAAAAGCCCCGGCAAACATGTCGGGGCTGTTTTTATTTTCAATCAATGGGTCGTGTGACTTTTCGCCCACGTCGAGCGTTTTTTGTAGCCAGGCAGTGCTGCAGCGTAAGCCAGCGCCTCCTCTTTGCTAGCAAACGATGCCAGCCGGTCACCCTGGGTGCAGACCCGCCAAGGGCCATTGTTCACGCTAAGCACGTCATAGCCGTTCATGTGCATCTTGTTCAACATCGGCATGCTCATGGACACCTCCATAGTTGCTTACGGTCAGTTCCAGCTTCACCGGTCTACCTTACACCCTGACTCGCTGAATTTGCCGACCGGATGTCGCAAGGTCCGGCCCGCAGAAATCTTGCACTTTTCGCCTCCACGCCCGCTCAAATCTTATTGAAACCTTTATTCGAGGTCGCGGCTCAAATATTGCAGTTTGATGACAATTACGTGACAAGCCGTAAACAGGTAACAGATGAAAGTACGTGCAACCGTTATATGCGAACAGGATCGCCACATCCTCCTGGTCCGCAAACCGCGCAGCCACTGGACATTGCCCGGTGGCAAGGTCGAGCCCGGGGAAACCCGCGCGCAGGCGGCCGTGCGTGAATTGCAGGAAGAAACCGGGCTGAATGCCGACGATGTGTTGTATCTGATGGAAATGCAGAGCGGCAGCACCCGCCATCACGTTTACGAAGCGTCCGTGGCAGACCTGGAGCAAGTGCGGCCGCAGAACGAAATCATCGATTGCATCTGGCATCCACTCGATGCGGTGCGCCATTTGAATACCAATGAAGCGACGCTGCGCATTGTTGAAGCGTTTCAACGGCGTTTATAAGGCTCAACCGGCAAACGCGCGGCGCCCGGCGCTCATCTCCGTGCGCAGTTCACCGATGAAATTTGATACGTCGCGGATCGTCACGAGATGTTCCGGCGATACGCCAGTAAGCAGCAGCACGACCTGGCCGTTTCCCGGCCGATAGACCTTGATCTGCAACAGCCCATGCGATGCGGGTGTGCATTCGCATTCAAACCCGGGAAAGCCTGATTCAACGATGCGGCAGATGTCGTCAAGAGCAAGCATGGTGGCACGCCTCGCAGGCGATGGGGCCGTTCAATCGGTAGAGCATAGATCAGCATGTTGCTCTGCGTTGTCGCGCATTTGTCTACTGGCTCACAAATCAATGCGAGTCATGGTCCCAGATCCAGTTCCACATTCCCGGCAGACTCACCGGCTCAGAACTTTTTTCAACGGTGCGCGCCAGCGCCGCTTTTTGCAGCGCTTCGTGATCATCATAAAAAGGCTTGCGGTCCAGCTTCACGCCCGTAGCGGCGGCGCTGTCGAGCAGAATCTGCAGATATTCGCGGGTATGCCGCGCGGTGTAGCGATTGAGGTCATGAAAGGTCACCACCACAGGTATCACTCCGTCCACCGTCGGCAACGCCCCCGCCGCTATGCGTTCACGCACTTCGGATAACTGCCGCAGCAGATTGGCGCGTCGGCGTGGGCTGGCATTGAAGCCCCAGATCTTGCCATCGTTGGCGCTGAGATCCGTCAGCAACACCCGCAAACCGTGCTGCTGATACACCGCGAAGGTGCGTTTGTCGAAATTCCAGAATGGCGGACGCAGCAACTTCGGCGGCGCCCCGGTGATGGCAGCGATATCGGCCGTGCCGTTACTTAGCGACGCTTCCAGTTGTTGTGGGTCGAGTGAACGATGGTTGGTGTGCCAATGGGTCGCCGTGTGAAATCCGAGGATGTGCCCCTCGTCGTGTTCTCTTCGCATGAGGCTGCGGCCGATCTCGCTGTTGCCCGCTCGCGGCGCCCGGGTCTGCACGAAGAACACCGCTTTGATATTCGCTTGCAGCGGATTGTCCTTGAGGCCGTCGAGGACCATCGCCGTCGGGTTCCACAAGCTCGAAGCACTGGGGCCGTCGTCAAAGGTCAGTAGAAACCGCACCGGCGCCTGGCCCCGCAGCCGCGTTTCGGTTTGCGTGGTCATTTCTATCGGCGCGGCGATACAACCGGCCAGACCGAGCACCATGAGCGCAGCAGTAAAAAGCTTGAATCCGGATGTCATGTTTGCCTTGAGCGCGACCGCTGCCTTCATGTTGTCGTTTGGCAACTTCCCTCGCCCTTTCCATCCGTGCATCGCCCTTCGCGAGCGGAGGTTGGATAGGGTACACAGGCTTTGGTTCCGGCGCTCATTACCTCGGTTGTTTAATGAGCGATTCGACGCGGTGACCTCCACTCGGGACGTCAGCGACTAAGCTGAAATCTTCAACCGGAGATTCAGCCCATGTGCGGAAGACTCTCGCAATACCGCGGCATTCACGATTTCGTCGCCGCACTGAGCATTCCCGACGCCTTGATCAATCACGTCGGCGATGCAGCGCTGGCTCGCTTCAACGCGGCGCCGACCACCGCGTTGGCAGTGCTTCATCAACACGGCCCACATCTTCAAGCCGACAATCTGCGCTGGGGCTGGCGGCCGCATTGGGCCAGGGATCGCCCCGCGCCAATCAATGCGCGCGTGGAAAAAGTCGCCCATGGTGCGTTTTTCCGCGCGATCTGGCGCCATCGCTTGATTGTCCCGGTCGACAACTGGTTCGAATGGGTCGATACGGGGGAAAAGACCCGACAGCCGTGGCTGATTCGTCGTGCAGACCAGAGCCCGGTTTTCTGTGCCGCCATCGGACAATTTCCCACAGCCGAAAGCGCGGTTCGAGACGACGATGGTTTTGTGATCATTACTGCCGAAGCGGTGGGCGGCTTACTGGACGTTCACGATCGTCGGCCGGTGGTTTTGTGCCCGAAACTGGCACGCGAGTGGCTCGATCCGGCGACCTCCATTGAGCGCGCCGAGCAGATGTTGCTGTTCGAAGGTGAAGGCAGCGAGTCGTTCGAGTGGCACAAAGTCGCAAGAGCCGTCGGAAACGTCCGTAACCAGAATGCTGAATTGATTCATCCGGTTGAATGAGGGGCCAACGCCCTTTGAGCGAACCATTGAATCGGCGTCGTTACAACGGCTGTTTCACCCGTGAAACACCGCGAATGTAACCGATACGCAAATAGACCAACCGCTTGTCAGACAACCCGACCATCGTACATACATTTCGCTGCACTACAGCTAGCATGCGCGCCGCATTTCCATTTGGTATACCAGTTGACCAAAGAGTCAACAAACCAGGATCCCAACAACATCTACAAGCCTTGCAGAGAACTAAGTTGCGCGACGATTTTGCAATCAAACAGGTCGGTGGCCTGGAGTGTATTCATCTGTCCACGACAGAGCGCTTTGAACTCGACTGTTTTATCGGCCACTACATCAAGACCCGAAACCTGAGTGCCGTTCCCGACATCGAACGCACCCTGCGCAGTACCCTCGAAAACTATCCCGGCCATGCGCCAGTGATGGTCAACGAGCTGAATGCCTGGATCGACAGGACACTGGGCTATCGGGCCTCACACCCGGACTTCACCCAGCTGGACGATCTTTGAGCCTGTAAAAAAGCCCCGCACTTGCGGGGCTCTTCGTATCGACTGCTTAGAACTTGCGGTCAGGTTCGGAAAGCTCCTGGCTATCGTCATGCTTCCAGGTTTTTTCCTTGCGCTTCTCGCGTTCTATTTCTTCTTCACTCGGTTCATCCGTTTCCATATCGTTTTCAGGCTGCTTTTGCTCATTCACCCTGCGCACCTCCTGCCATCGTCAACAGTCTTTCTTCAAGCGTAGATCAGGTTTCAGCCAAGGGCTCCTTGCGTGGCGTCCGCCCTGAGCTTTAATCCCCGCGCCGGCGTAACATGGCGACATTCACGATCACGTCAGGGAGACGACATGCTGTACCGAATCGCAGCCGACGGGCTGGTGCTGTTTCATCTTTTGTTCATTCTGTTCGTGCTGTTTGGCGGGCTGCTGGTGCTCAAATGGCCACGGTTGCTGTGGCTGCATTTGCCAGCCGCCGCCTGGGGCGTGGCGGTCGAATTGCTGCACCTGACCTGCCCGCTGACCTACTGGGAAAACCTCATGCGCCACGCCGCCGGGCAGACCGAGTACGCCGGTGGCTTCATTGAGCATTACATCTGGCCGATCATCTACCCAGCCGGGCTGACCCCGCAGATTCAACTGGCGCTTGGCAGCGTGGTACTGGCGGTCAACTTGTTGGTATACGGGCGCTTGATCCGCTCGTGGCGTTTGCGCCGCGCCGCCGCTCAGCCCTGATCGACCTCGCACACGGTCTTGAAGCGCGCATCGAAATCCGCCGCCAGATCCGCCAACGTGATACTGCCCAGTCGAGACAGCAACAGCGCCTGCGCCTCATCGAAGCTGCGGGTCAGCGCCGCATTCACGGCCTGCTCGACCAGGCACTGCGGGTGATCCGTCGACAAACCGATGGAAAAAATCGACTGTGTGCCCAATGCCTGGTGAATATCCAGCAACGTTATCTGCTTCAGCGGTTTGGCCAGCGCCCAACCGCCCTGATGGCCCTTCTCCGACGTCACGAAACCCTGCTCCTTGAGCAAACCCATGGTGCGCCGCACTACTACGGGATTGGTGCCAAGCATCCCGGCGATGGTTTCCGAAGTGGCGCGTTTTTCATGACGATCCATATGAATCAACACATGCAGCATGCGCGACAGGCGCGTGTCGTTTCTCACTTGAGCATTTCCAGACTGAACAAAGAATGCTCCGAGTATCGCTTGCAAGGTCTTAAGTTACGAGACTATTGACAGTCTTTTTTCACGTAACTTACGCTGTACGCTGAAAACCTCACAGCGGAGATCTGAATCATGTACGACGTCATCATTGTCGGGGGCAGCTATGCGGGGCTGTCCGCCGGCCTGCAATTGGCCCGGGCCCGGCGCAATGTGCTAGTGCTCGATTCAGGCCTGCGGCGCAATCGCTTCGCCGACACTTCCCACGGCTTTCTCGGACAGGACGGACGCGCGCCGGGCGACATTGCTGCCGAGGCGCGAGCGCAATTGATGGCCTACCCTACCGTGCAATGGCTGGCAGATACGGCGGTAGAGGCGATGCAATTTGACGCTGGATTTGATTTGCGCACCCTTGCCGGCAAACGGCTCAGCGCCAGGCGCCTGATCCTCGCGTCGGGCGTGATCGACGAATTGCCGGGCATCGAGGGACTCAAACCGCGCTGGGGCCGAAGCGTTTTTCATTGCCCTTACTGTCACGGCTATGAACTGAATCAGGGCGCAATCGGCGTACTGGCGACTTCGCCCTTGTCGATTCATCACGCCCTGATGCTGCCTGACTGGGGCCCGACGACATTCTTCATCAATGATGTTTTCGAACCAGATGCCGAGCAACGGGGGCAATTGGCTGCACGCGGTGTGAGGCTGGAAACCCGGCGCGTCAGGCGCATCGATGGCGCGCGTGCGGACGTAGTCCTCAGCGATGGCGAGATCATCGCGCTAGCCGGCCTGTTTGCCATGCCGCGAACAAGCATGGCGAGCCCGCTGGCTGAACAGTTGGGTTGTGCATTCGAAGAAGGGCCTATGGGGCCGTTTATTCAGACCGACGCGACCCAGCAGACCAGAGTGCCCGGCGTCTTCGCGTGCGGTGATGCAGCATTGGCTGCCGGCTCCGTCGCGTTGGCGGTCGGCGATGGCGCCCGCGCCGGAGCAGGCACCCACCGCTCGCTGATTTTCGGCTGAATACGCTGACGCCTTAGCGCGGCGTCTGCTTCAACGCGTCCAGCCATGTCGGATCCAGGCGCGTCTGCTCGGTATCGAGCCCTTGCGCCTGCATGCGCTGTTTATGTTCTTCGACTTCCCGCCACAGCTGCCCCTGATCGCTGGAGTTGCCGTCCAGCTCGTGCATCTGCATCAGCCCCAGATGATAGAACCGCAGCACTTTCAACGCGGTCGGATCGTTTTGCGCGACGGCGGCGGTGAGGTGATGCATCACGTTGGTGATACTCATCAGGCTGCGCTTGAGCCGCCAGCTGTACACCGCCGGCGCCATCCAGCTCTGATGCCAGAAGCGCCCGCGCAGCAATGCGCCGGTCAGTAAAAAGGCCAGGAACACCCCGCCGACATTGAAGCGCAGGTTGTCGCCGTCAGGCTCGCCGAACAGCGCCACGGCCACGCTGGAAAACAGCATCGCCAATACCAGAAACAGCACGGCGATGATGATCGTGCTGCGCCGGGTCTGCTGGCGGAAAGTGGCGGCGTCCATCGGCTGAATCTCGAACATCACAAATGACTTCCTTGAGCGACAAGAGGGGTAACGGAAAAAACCAGCCGGCGCATTATCGCCTCTGGTGCGGATTTAGCTATGCTGGGGCTCCTTTTGATCTTTTCAGCGTCCAACGGGACATGGCGGTATAGCGCAGATCGTGCCATCTTCATTCATGGATACACATTATTCGGATGCCGTTCGCCTGAGCAGGGAATGACATCGTTTTAAGGATCATTGCATGACCCAACGACACGTAATCAACGCCTCGGTCAGCCCGAAAGGCAGCCTCGAAACCCTTTCTCAACGTGAAGTGCAACAACTGAGCGAAGCCGGCTCCGGCAGCACCTACACCCTCTTCCGCCAGTGCGCCCTGGCCATCCTCAACACCGGCGCCCACGTCGATAACGCCAAGACCATTCTCGAGGCCTACAAGGATTTCGAAATCCGCATTCACCAACAGGATCGCGGCGTGCGCCTGGAGCTGCTGAACGCGCCGGCCGACGCGTTCGTCGACGGCGAAATGATCGCCAGCACCCGTGAGATGCTGTTCAGCGCCCTGCGCGACATCGTCTACACCGAAAACGAACTGGACAGCCAGCGCATCGACCTGAGCAATTCGCAAGGCATCAGCGACTACGTGTTCCACCTGCTGCGCAACGCGCGCACCTTGCGTCCGGGTGTCGAACCGAAGATTGTCGTGTGCTGGGGCGGTCATTCGATCAATACCGAAGAATACAAATACACCAAGAAGGTCGGCCATGAGCTGGGCCTGCGCAGTCTCGACATCTGCACCGGTTGCGGTCCGGGCGTGATGAAAGGCCCGATGAAAGGCGCAACCATTGCCCACGCCAAACAGCGCATTCATGGCGGTCGCTACCTCGGCCTGACCGAGCCGGGCATCATCGCCGCCGAAGCGCCAAACCCGATCGTTAACGAACTGGTGATCCTGCCGGACATCGAAAAACGTCTGGAAGCGTTCGTGCGGGTCGGCCACGGCATCATCATCTTCCCGGGCGGCGCCGGTACGGCAGAAGAATTTCTCTACCTGCTCGGCATCCTGATGCACCCGGACAACAAGGGCCTGCCCTTCCCGGTGATCCTCACCGGCCCGAAAAATGCCGCGCCGTATCTCGAACAGCTCGATGCGTTCGTCACTGCAACTCTCGGCGAAGCGGCCCGTCAGCATTACGACATCATCATCGATGACCCGGCCGAAGTGGCGCGGCAAATGACGCAAGGCTTGAAAGCCGTGAAGCAGTTCCGCCGCGAACGCAACGACGCTTTCCATTTCAACTGGCTATTGAAGATCGACGAAGGCTTCCAGCGCCCGTTCGATCCGACCCACGAAAACATGGCCAATCTGAAATTGCATCTTGACCAGCCCGCGCATGAACTGGCGGCGAATCTGCGTCGCGCGTTCTCGGGGATCGTCGCCGGCAACGTCAAGGACAAGGGCATTCGCCTGATCGAAGAACACGGGCCGTACCAGATCCGCGGTGACGCGGCGATCATGCAACCGCTCGATGCGCTGCTCAAAGCCTTCGTCGCCCAGCACCGGATGAAATTGCCGGGTGGCGCGGCGTATGTGCCGTGCTACCGCGTGGTGGCGTAGTTCCGCCAGCCACATCCAAAGCATGTCCGCTCTGCCAACTCTCAAGGGCAGAGCGAACTCGTCAGCGTCCCTCAGCCGCTTTGCAAAGATCCGTTCACTCCTGCTGGAAGCGCACCTCGCGATAACGCGGGACAGCCATATGCCAGGCGGCATTACCACGCCATAGCCATTCAAAGGCTTCGGCGCACCTGACTGCCTGTTCAATAACCTCGGCTTCACAACCCAGCCTACGCAACTCGACCGGCAATCGGGCTTGCGCTCTGAAGAACTGCCGAACCCATTTTTCTATTTGCCGAGCAAGCCGTGCGGCTGCCTGGTCCGGACTTGAACCGTCCTGGCGGCGCCAATGGGTGATCAGGTTGTAAATATCTTGATCGGGGTTTTTCATGATCTGGAACGAAAGCAAATCGTTCACTGCCTTGAGCAAGTTCAAGGTCAGCCGCCGTAGCGTCTGCCAGGTCATGGAGTAATACACCGTCGACGGAAGATTTACTCGCATTGCAAAGTAGGTAAATTCAATACATACCTGAAACCCGCCGGCGCTGCGCCAGTTGTATTTGTAATCATCCCGGCCGGGCTGACTCCGTTGCAGTCGATGAACCGCTGCACGCATACAGGGGTAAATATACGTTTGATACTGATCGAGTGTCCGCCGCCGCCACTGATCAGGCATGAAAGCTCCAGCTCGGCCAATGACGCCCGTCAAACCACCGGCGAGCCCACTGCCGGAAGTCACGGATCCCGCGCAAGCCATCTCATGCACCCCACGCAACACCTCCTCCAAGGCCTCCGGGTCGTCGCTTAACGTCTCGTCCGCCAGATCGTCCTGACAACTGAACCATGCCGTGAGAAGGGCAAGGATGCGAAGATCGTTACGACTCGAATTGGGCCACATGTAGGCCGCATAGAGGCCGGCCATATACATATCCCGCTGGCAGGCCTCGTAACGGGTGTCCTCCAGACCAAGACTCTTGAGCCATTTACGAGCGTGCCGCTCGGCATCCTCCCTATAAGGACTCATTTTCGCATTCAACGATTGCATAATCGGCGGTAATGAATAGTTCATGAGGATACCCAAACAAATGAACGACTTATGGAGCGACAGCGCAAGAACAATGCCCAGGCGACGGCCCGGCAAAATAAACCATCGATAAGCCTAGAAGAATATTGAATATATGAACTAGAAAATCATTTCGCATCATGCAACACAACTCACCTGTCATAGAACGCAATCAAGGAAAGCTATAACCATCTATTCTAGATGCTTGTTTGTATCAGGTAAAAAACCTGCCTATCGTTCAAAACGTCTTATGATTCCATTTCCGATGTAACTTGCCATATGAGGAGTCGGCAATACAGCACCAGGAGCCCCGTAAAATGCCTTCGATTTCGCCGCAATATACACTTGCCAAACGAAGCTGGATCGCCGCTTTCGATTATCAGGAACAGCATGCCGGGAAGAAGGTCAGAGCTGCTCTGACTCGCGCACTGGCAACCGTTTTTCAGATCGATTCGCAACAGTCGAAGATCATCAGTCGATGCGTGGAGCGAAAAAACACAGCATCGCTGATCCATGACGACATAGTGGACGAGGACCAGATCCGCCGGGGTGCACCCGCAGTCTGGGTCAAGTTCGGTGTAGACACTGCTCTGATTTCCGGGATGTACGGGTACATCAAAGGCTTGCAATTATTGGCAGAACTGGATGATGTGAACTTGCTTCGCGCCTCGCTACGCAGTCTTGAAGAACTGCACGTTGGTCAGCACATCGACACGCAAATAAGCAAAGGCAGTTCGCTACCCACCTTCGAAGAATACCGTTTTATTGCCCAATCCAACACCGGCTGTTTTTTTACTTTCATCCTGCAGGCCTGCCAACAACTGAAGCCGCTGCCCCAGGGAAGCTACAGCGCACTTATGCAAATGCTTTTGGAACTGGCCGTTTATTATCGCTTGGTCAATGATTATTGCGACATCAACCACAAACCTCATTTTGACAGGAAAGGATTTGCCACCGACCTGGAGGGCGGACCGAAGTCTTTCCTGATGATACTTGCAGGCCGTTGTCTGCTAAAGAAACCAAGAAGCAAAAAAAGAAAGGATGCGATCATTCTTGAATGGGGCAACGCGGGTGTATTCGACAAGGCACTGGCAACCATGGACGCCAGCTACGCGCAGTTAACGCAACATTACGAACGTGCGCAGCGCAAGTGCAACCAGCGCAACTTCAGCGCCCTTCGGCGCTTCTTGAAGAACATTCATTTTCAACAGTCCGTTGACGACAATTATTATGAATGGCTGAAAAAACAATAAACTCAAGCCCTACTGGTTTGAATCACAGCATCATCTGCCCCATACATTTTCAAGGGAAATGACACTCTGTCAGCACCTTGATCGCGGAGTTCAAGCTGCTGCTATTTGATCCGATCCGCTGCCAACCGCGCAGCCAGTGCCTTGGCCTGCAGCGCCACATCCGTCACCGCTGTACTCTCCCACCACATCCCGCGCAACGGCGGCCCCATGGCAAACAAACGCCTGGAAGCGTGCCCTTCGGCATCCAGCACTGCGCCGTCCGCCGCTGCGGCAATGCCCAGCGCCAACGGCCCCGGTTGCACCAGACCTCGCGCCAGCAACTGCTGCGGCAACGGCCGTGCCACGCGGCGCCAGTCGTATTCGATGCCGCTGGAGTTGATCAACGCAGCGCCATACGCCACGCGCGTTTCGGATTCTCCACGAAGGCGGACGCGAATCCCGACTCCGCCTTCCGGACTCGGTTCGAGCCCCTTGAACGATGCCGCATCAATCGTCAGCCGCCCTGCCCCGTGCAGTCTCTCAACCAACTGCGCACTCAACGGCGGCGAACGGTGATGATGACTTTCCCACCATGGCCGCACATGGCGTACGAATTGTCGTCGCTGTACGTCGGTCGCCTGGCTCCACAAGCGCGAGATATGCACGCGAACCGTGTCCAGCGGCGCCTGCCAGTCGATACCTTGCGCAATGGCCTCACGGCACTGCCGGCGCAGCTCGCGCAACAACTGCCGTGGCGTGCGCAGATTATGATCAGCACCGAGGAAATCCACCCAGGCCGGTGGCTGCCGGCGCACATGCGGCAACAAGCCATGCCGGGAAAACACTTTGATCGGCCCGCGATGCCCGGCCTGCTCCAGCGACACCACTGCGTCGACCATGGTCAGGCCGGAGCCGATGATCAGCACGGTCGATTGCGTATCGAGCAGGCGCATGGCGCCGACATCCCAGGGATCCAGCGCGGCGGTGTTGAGACCGCTGGAGGTTTTCTGCGGGGTTCGCGCGGCGGGGAACATGCCGGTCGCCAGTACCGCATAGGTCCCGCTCAGGGTTTGCCCGTCGCTCAAGCTCAGCTGTACCGAATCGGTAGCGGATACCAAGTCTGTGACTTCGGCGCAGATGTGTTCGACGCTCGAGCCGTGTTGCGCGCCGATTGCGCGGGCTTCAGCCAGACGCTGCTGGACATAGAGACCGAACAATCCGCGCGGCGGGAACAGTTCGCTGACTGGCACGCCCTGTTCGGCAGACTCCGGCCAGCCTCCGCCAGCGATGTGCTCGGTGAGCCATTGAGTCAGGTCATCAGCGTTATCCGGGTCGACGCTCATGCGCGCGGCGTTGCCATTGAGCGTATGGCCCGGTTCCACGGCGCTGTAGGCCTCGCCCCGGCCGAGTTCGGCGCGCGGTTCGATAATCACAATCTTGCGCTGCCCGGGCAGACGCAGCAATTGCACCGCCAGCATCGTGCCGCTGAGGCCGCCGCCGATGATCAGGACGTCTGCACAGCGCAAAGAAACGGGTGACTCCGTGTGGATTTGCTCACGCATCGCTTTTTTCTAGGAGGATTTATTTGGCTAACAATATGCTAAATCGCTTCTCTTATCAGCGGGTCTTATTGAGACTCGTTGGCGACCAAGCCAATACAACCAATTGGCGAAATTTTGAACATCGAAAAAAGCGGCAAAAAGCCCCCCTGGTAACCAGAGGGACTGCTCCACCTGAACTGAGCTATTTCTTACGGTCAGGCTTTACGGCGAGAACGATCTTGTAAACAGCTTTCTCCGAAGGGTAGCCATTTCCTCCCCCATCTGGAAAGAGTTCGTAGTGAAACGCAACTGCGTTGTTCCCTGAGTAATTTAACAAGACGCTTTTAGGGATCTGTAATGTGCCTTCATTCCCCGGGGTGAACTTTACAGTATCCAAATATTCCTCAGCTCCGTCCTTTCCGATGTATACGTCAGCTTCGTCATGGGGTTGAGGATTTTCTTGCACAGCAGGAATAATCGCAGTCGCGAATTCAACTATGTTTTGAAGGTTGATGACACCATTTACGGCCTCTTTAATACTGAGCGGCTTAAGCATTCTGTAACTCCTTTTTCAGATATCCAATGGCATTCACTGCTATCACATTGGAGTCGAAGTGCGTTTCACCGTCTACTGTCAGAAATTACAGGGTAAAGCCGCTAGCCGACGAATGGTCGCCATCAGTCAAATCACCACATTACGCACGAATCGCGCCGCCACATCGCCGTCATTGCGGTAGGAATGCGGCTGGTGGCTGGCAAACATGTAGAACTCCCCGGCATTGATGTGCTGCGGCTGATCGCCGAGCATCAGCGTCAGACATCCTGCAAATACAAATATCTGCTCGCTCCAGCCCTCGGCATCGACTTGCGAGGGATAGACCTCACCGGGTTGCAGGCACCACTCCCACTGCTCGACTTCGCGTGTAGCGATCGCCTTCGACAGCAGTACTGCTTTGCTGCCGGGGATGCTGCCGGCCCATGCCACTTCATTGATGCGGCTGGGATCGCGCGCATCCGGAGCCTGGATCAGATCACTGAATGCCACGTCGAGCGCTTCGGCGACGCGATCAAGCGTCGTCAGGCTGACATTCTTCTCGCCCGCCTCGATCGCCACCAGCATGCGCCGACTGACCCCGGATTTTTCCGCCAGTGCTGTCTGGCTCAGGTCGGCGGCATGTCGCAAACGCCGGACATTTTGACTGACGTGTTGCAGGACGGAGGCGCGTTGCGTGGAATCTTTGTGCACTATATTGCTCACTCGGTGGGGTTGGGCAGTATACTGCGCAACGTTGCGCCGCATTGTGCGGCCTCCTTTTTATAGTGCGCAAGGCCATCATGTCATCGAACGGTTCTCCTACTCCTGTGCGTCTTTCCCGTTTCAGCAAAGCCGAGTGCGTGCTGGTGCTGATCACCATGATCTGGGGCGGCACGTTCCTGCTGGTTCAGCATGCGATGACCGTCAGCGGCCCGATGTTTTTTGTCGGCCTGCGTTTTGCGGCTGCTGCGCTGATTGTTGCGCTGTTCTCCTGGCGTCACCTGCGCGAACTGACCCTGTTCGAACTCAAGGCCGGCGCGTTCATCGGCGTGGCGATCATGCTGGGTTACGGTTTGCAGACGGTGGGTCTGCAAACCATTCCAAGCAGTCAGTCAGCGTTTATCACGGCTTTATATGTGCCGTTCGTGCCGTTGCTGCAATGGCTGATTTTGGGACGGCGGCCGGGATTGATGCCAAGCATCGGCATCATGCTGGCGTTTACCGGGTTGATGCTTTTGTCCGGCCCGTCCGGCGCTGCGCTGAATTTCAGCCCCGGTGAGATCGCGACGCTCATCAGCGCCATCGCCATTGCTGCCGAAATCATTCTGATCAGCACTTACGCCGGCCAGGTCGATGTGCGCCGGGTGACGGTGGTGCAACTGGCGACCACGTCGGTGCTGTCGTTCCTGCTGGTCGTGCCGACCGGTGAGCTGATTCCGGATTTTTCCTGGACATTGCTGGTCACCGCGCTAGGGCTGGGCGCTGCAAGCGCGGCGATTCAAGTGGCGATGAACTGGGCGCAGAAAAGCGTTTCGCCGACTCGGGCGACGCTCATTTATGCCGGTGAGCCGGTGTGGGCCGGAATTGTCGGACGGATCGCTGGCGAGCGGTTGCCGGCGATTGCACTGGTGGGTGCGGGGTTGATTGTTGCGGCGGTGATTGTCAGTGAGTTAAAGACCAAGAGGACGGTTGTCGAAGCAGAAACGGAATTGGAGCGGGAAATACAGGGCTGATCCGAACTATCCAGTGCCATTCCGATCGCTATCGCGAGCAGGCTCACTCCTACAGGAGAATGTATTTCAATTGTGGGAACGAGCCTGCTCGCGATGATGCCAATATGGGCAATATCTGCGCTACTGAAACAAGGCTAAACACTAAATTCCGGACTACTTTGTAGGATTCTGAGACATCCTGGCGTTTGGTGATCGGGGAGCTGGCACGTATGATGCTTCACAAACCTCCGCAGATTAGAAGTCTATGTCCCTGATAGTTCTACTGCTTCTGCCTTTCATAGGCAGCTGTCTGGCAGCAGTGCTGCCACACAATGCGCGTAATGCCGAATCCCTGCTGGCAGGTCTGGTCGCTTTGATCGGTACCGTCCAGGTGGCGATGCTGTACCCGCAGATCGCCCATGGCGGCGTGATCCGCGAAGAATTCATGTGGCTGCCCAGCCTCGGCCTGAATTTCATTCTGCGCATGGACGGCTTCGCCTGGCTGTTCTCGATGCTGGTGCTCGGCATCGGCACCCTCGTTTCCTTATATGCCCGTTACTACATGTCGCCGGACGATCCGGTGCCACGTTTCTTCGCGTTTTTTCTGGCGTTCATGGGCGCCATGCTCGGTCTGGTGATTTCCGGCAACCTGATTCAGATGGTGTTTTTCTGGGAGCTGACCAGCCTGTTCTCGTTCCTGCTGATCGGCTACTGGCATCACCGTGCCGACGCCCGCCGCGGTGCCTACATGGCCTTGATGGTCACCGGTGCCGGCGGATTGTGCCTGCTGGCGGGGGTCATGATCCTCGGCCATGTGGTCGGCAGCTATGACCTCGACAAGGTCCTGGCCGCCGGCGACATGATTCGTGCACACGCCCTTTACCCCATCCTCTTGCCTCTTGTTCTCATTGGCGCCCTCAGCAAAAGTGCGCAGTTCCCCTTTCATTTCTGGCTGCCCCACGCAATGGCAGCCCCCACCCCGGTATCTGCCTATCTGCACTCGGCGACCATGGTCAAGGCCGGGGTTTTCCTGCTTGCACGTTTGTGGCCCTCGCTGGCGGGCAGCGAAGAATGGTTCTACATCGTCAGCGGGGCCGGCGCCTGTACGCTGTTGCTCGGCGCGTATTGCGCGATGTTTCAGAACGACCTGAAAGGCCTGCTGGCCTATTCGACCATCAGCCATCTCGGCCTGATCACCCTGCTGCTGGGTCTGAACAGTCCGCTGGCAGCCGTGGCGGCGGTATTCCACATTCTCAACCATGCCACCTTCAAAGCCTCGCTGTTCATGGCCGCCGGCATCATCGACCATGAAAGCGGCACTCGCGATATCCGCAAACTCAGCGGCCTGTTCAAGCTGATCCCCTTCACCGCAACACTGGCCATGGTCGCCAGCGCCTCGATGGCCGGCGTGCCGTTGCTCAACGGTTTCCTGTCCAAGGAAATGTTTTTCGCCGAAACCGTGTTCATCAATGCCACGGCCTGGGTCGAAATCAGTCTGCCGATCGTCGCCACCATCGCCGGCATGTTCAGCGTCGCCTACTCGCTGCGGTTCACGGTCGATGTGTTCTTCGGCCCGACTGCCACCGACCTGCCGCACACCCCGCATGAACCGCCGCGCTGGATGCGGGCACCGGTCGAATTGCTGGTGTTCACCTGCCTGCTGGTGGGGATTTTTCCCGCGCAGATCGTCGGCCCGCTGCTCGCCGCTGCGGCGCTGCCCGTGGTCGGCGGCGAGTTGCCTGAATACAGCCTGGCGATCTGGCACGGCCTGAACGCGCCGATGATCATGAGCCTGATCGCCATGTCCGGCGGCATCGTCCTCTACTGGCTGCTGCGCAGGCAATTCCGATTGGGCCGCTTCAAATATCCGCCGCTGGTGGGTCGCTTCAATGGCAAGCGCCTGTTCGAGCGCAGTCTGGTGCTGATGATGCGTCTGGCCCGGCGTGTTGAACGCCGCCTCGGCACCAAGCGCCTGCAGATGCAGTTGTTTCTGGTGGTATTGGCGGCAGTGCTTGCCGGCCTGATCCCGATGTTGAACAGCAGCCTGAGCTGGGGCGACCGGCCGAAGATCCCCGGCTCGATCGTCTTCGTCACCCTGTGGCTGCTGGCGATCGCCTGCGCCCTCGGCGCCGCCTGGCAGGCCAAGTATCACCGTCTCGCGGCACTGACCATGGTCAGCGTCTGCGGCTTGATGACCTGCGTGACCTTCGTCTGGTTCTCCGCGCCGGATCTGGCGCTGACCCAGCTCGCCGTCGAAGTGGTCACCACGGTGCTCATTCTGCTCGGTCTGCGCTGGCTGCCGCGTCGCATCGAAGAAGTCTCGCCATTGCCGAGCAGCCTGCGCAAGGCGCGGATTCGTCGTCTGCGCGACTTGCTGCTGTCGATTGCCGTCGGCGGCGGCATGGCGCTGTTGTCCTACGCCATGCTGACGCGGCAGACGCCCAACGACATTTCCTCCTTCTATCTCAGTCGCGCCCTGCCCGAAGGGGGCGGCAGCAATGTGGTCAACGTGATGCTGGTGGATTTCCGAGGCTTCGATACCCTCGGCGAAATCACTGTGCTGGTCGCCGTGGCATTGACGGTGTTCGCCCTGCTGCGCCGTTTTCGCCCACCGAAAGAAAGCCTGCAACTGCCAGCGCAGCAACGCCTGCTGGCGCCCGACGTGGTCACTGACTTGGTCAACCCGCGCTCGGCCAGCGACACCGCGCTCGGCTTCATGATGGTGCCAGCGGTCCTGGTGCGTCTGCTGCTTCCGGTTGCGCTGGTAGTGTCGTTCTACCTGTTTATGCGCGGGCACAATCAGCCGGGCGGCGGTTTTGTCGCCGGTCTGGTGATGTCGGTGGCGTTCATCCTGCAATACATGGTGGCGGGGACGCAGTGGGTCGAAGCGCAAATGAGCCTGCGACCGCTGCGCTGGATGGGCACCGGGTTGCTGTTCGCTACTGCTACGGGTCTTGGGGCGACGCTGGTCGGTTATCCGTTCCTGACCACGCACACCTGGCACTTCGAACTGCCGGTGCTGGGCAATATCCACATCGCCAGCGCGCTGTTCTTCGACGTCGGTGTGTATGGCGTGGTGGTCGGTTCGACGTTGTTGATCCTGACCGCCCTCGCCCACCAATCGGTGCGCGGCCACAAGACCGCGTCGCTACCCAGGTCCGTCGCCAGCAAAGGAGCCGTCTGATGGAAGAAGTCATCGCAATCGCCATCGGCGTTCTCGCCGCGTCCGGGGTCTGGCTGATATTGCGGCCACGGACGTTCCAGGTGGTCATGGGCCTGTGCCTGCTGTCGTATGGGGTCAACCTGTTCATTTTCAGTATGGGCAGCCTGTTCATCGGCAAGGAGCCGGTGATCAAGGACGGCGTCACCCAGGACTTGCTTCACTACACCGATCCGCTGCCGCAAGCGCTGGTCCTCACGGCGATTGTCATCAGCTTCGCCATGACTGCGCTGTTCCTCGTCGTGCTGCTCGCTTCGCGCGGCCTGACCGGTACCGACCATGTAGACGGCCGGGAGCCTAAGGAATGATGGCGATGACGCACCTGATCGCCGCACCGATTCTGCTGCCGCTGCTCACCGCCGCGCTCATGTTGATGCTCGGCGAACGGCACCGGCCGCTGAAGGCAAAAATCAATCTGTTCTCCGGCCTGCTCGGGCTGTTCATTTCGATGATGCTGCTGCAATGGACCCAGACCACCGGGGTGCCGGGCTCGATCGGCGTGTACCTGCCAGGCAACTGGCAGGCGCCGTTCGGTATTGTGCTGGTGATCGATCGACTGTCGGCGCTGATGCTGGTGCTGACCGGGATCATCGGCGTCAGCGCCCTGCTGTTCGCCATGGCACGCTGGGATGGCGCAGGGTCGAGCTTCCACGCACTCTTTCAGATTCAACTGATGGGGCTGTACGGCGCGTTCCTGACCGCGGACCTGTTCAACCTGTTCGTGTTTTTTGAAGTCCTGCTCGCCGCGTCCTACGGCTTGCTGTTGCATGGTTCGGGCCGGGCGCGGGTGTCATCGGGGTTGCACTACATCTCGATCAACCTGCTCGCCTCGTCGCTGTTTCTGATTGGCGCGGCGCTGATCTACGGCGTTACCGGCACGCTGAACATGGCTGATCTGGCATTGAAGATTCCGCTGGTGTCGGAAGCCGACCGTGGCTTGCTGCACGCGGGCGCCGGGATTCTCGCGGTGGCGTTCCTGGCCAAGGCTGGCATGTGGCCGCTGAATTTCTGGTTGGTGCCGGCGTATTCCTCGGCCAGTGCGCCGGTGGCGGCGATGTTCGCGATCATGACCAAAGTTGGCGTCTACACCTTGTTGCGCCTGTGGACGCTGCTGTTCTCCGGGCAGGCCGGGGCTTCAGCATTTTTTGGCGGCGACTGGCTGATCTATGGCGGCATGGCGACCATGGGCATCGCAGCGCTGGCGATTCTCGCGGCGCAACGGCTCGAGCGCATGGCCAGCCTGAGCATTCTGGTGTCGGCCGGGATTCTGCTGTCGGCGGTGGGTTTCGCTCAGCCGAACCTGATCGGCGGCGCGCTGTTCTATCTGGTCAGCTCGACCCTGGCACTGAGTGCGCTGTTTC
This sequence comes from Pseudomonas sp. 15C, assembly GCF_055484735.1. Lineage (NCBI taxonomy): Bacteria > Pseudomonadati > Pseudomonadota > Gammaproteobacteria > Pseudomonadales > Pseudomonadaceae > Pseudomonas > Pseudomonas sp. 15C. The sequence goes on from NZ_JBUDGD010000017.1 coordinate 27,761, forward strand.
TCCTGGCGGAGCTGATCGAGCGTTCGCGCTCGGCCAACGAAATCCCGCTGGAAGACGAAAGCGAATTGCTGCCACGACCGCAGGAATCCCTGCAACCGCCCAAAGGCATCAACCTCGACGATGAGCAAAAAGCCGTGGTCGGTCAGGTGATTCCATGGACCATGGCCTTTCTCGGCCTGAGCTTTATTGCCTGCGCACTGCTGATCATCGGCATGCCGCCGCTGTCGGGGTTCATCGGCAAACTCAGCCTGATCGGTGCGCTGCTCAATCCGCTGGAATTGGGCAACGGCGGGCCAATCTCCAATGCCGCATGGGCGCTGTTAGCCTTACTGATTCTGACCGGGCTGGCGTCGTTGATGGCGTTTTCGCGTCTGGGCATCCAGCGTTTCTGGACGCCCGAAGAGCGCCCTTCGCCGCTGTTGCGCAAACTGGAATGCGCGCCGATCTTCCTGCTGCTGGGGCTGAGCATCGTGCTGACGTTCAAGGCTGAGCCGCTGTTGCGCTATACCCAAGCCACCGCCGACGCGCTGCACAATCCTCAGCAATACGTGATGGCGGTGCTCGGCACCCGTGCCGTGCCCAGTCCGGAAGGCAAAGCCGCGCTGCTGGAGGTGCAACCATGAAACGACTGTTTCCGGCACCGTGGTTGTCTCTGGCACTTTGGGTTTTGTGGCTGACGCTGAACCTGTCGATCAGCCCGGGCAACTTGCTGCTCGGCGCGGCACTGGGTTTTGCGGCCCCCCTGATGATGCGCAAACTACGCCCCAAACGCGCACGCATTCGCCGCCCTGGTAGCATCGTGCGCCTGTTCTTTCTGGTCGGCCGCGACGTGGTGATGTCGAACCTGATTGTCGCCTGGGGCGTGCTCAACGCCGGCCGGCGTGCGCCGCACTCTTGCTTCATCAAGGTGCCGCTTGATCTGCGCGACGCTCACGGTCTGGCGACGCTGGCGATGATCTGCACGGTGGTGCCCGGCACGGTGTGGTCGGAGCTGGCACTGGATCGCAGCGTTTTGTTGCTGCACGTCTGGGATCTGCACGACGAAGCGCAATTCATCGAGCACTTCAAAAGCACCTACGAGCGACCGTTGATGGAGATTTTCGAATGAGCCCATTGCTGTCGAATGCGATTCTGCTGACGCTGTTCCTGTTCTCGCTGGCCATGGTGCTGACGCTGATTCGCCTGTTCAAAGGCCCCTCCGCGCAGGATCGCGTCCTGGCGCTGGATTACCTGTACATCGTCGCGATGTTGATGATGCTCACCCTGGGCATCCGTTATGCCAGTGACACTTACTTCGAAGCAGCGTTGTTGATCGCGCTGTTCGGCTTCGTCGGCTCGTTTGCCCTGGCGAAATTCCTGCTGCGCGGCGAGGTGATCGAATGACCGACGAACTGTCTCTCTGGGTCGAAATCCCGGTGGCGATTCTGCTGGTGCTCAGCGGCGTGTTCGCACTGATTGGCGCCTTGGGTATGTTACGCATGAAGGATTATTTCCAACGCATGCATCCGCCGGCACTGGCGTCGACACTGGGCGCCTGGTGTGTGGCGCTGGCATCGATCATTTGTTTTTCGGCGCTGAAATCCACGGCGGTAGTGCACGCTTGGCTGATCCCGATCCTGCTGGCGATTACCGTACCGGTGACGACACTGCTGCTGGCGCGGGCGGCACTGTTTCGCAAGCGCATGGCCGGGGATGATGTTCCGGCTGAGGTCAGTAGCCGGCGGACTGAAAGCGGTAGCTGAAGTCTTATATCGCCTGAAATGGTGCTATCGCGAGCAGGCTCACTCCTACATGGGAACGCATTTCGAATGTAGGAGTGAGCCTGCTCGCGATAGCGATCTCTCATTCACCTCATATCCAAGCTACCGCCAACAACCCCGCCCCCAGCACCGCACACAACGGCGAATACACCCATGTATCCAGCCGGACAAACCGCGAATCCTTCACTTCCTTGAAAAACCCCACCAGATTCGAATCGCCGATCGCCCGGGCAAACAGCAACAAGGCAATCGCGCTGATTACCCACTGCAACGCCTTGTGCTGCACCGCCGGCATGCCCCAGCCGACACGCATGCAGACCAGCACGGCGATCAACCACAGAGCGGCTGCCACCAGCAAGGTGATCCAGCCAGACGGTTTGAACGCCGGTCGCAGCGTTTCGACAAAACCAGCCACCGGCACCTGCGGCACCACCACGGCCGCCGCCCATTGCCCACCCAGCGCCCAATACACATGCATCAGGCTGATCAATGCAAAAACGGTCACCAGCCATTGAGCCAACACAAAGGTCATGGTTGAAATCCTTGGAAAGGGATTTGAACAAACCATCGTAGTCGGATTTTTTTCGTGTGCACGACCGGTCGGCGGTATGCAAGGGCATGAGCGGGATTTCAAAAGCATCGCCAGCAGGCTTGCTCCCAGATCGGGTGTGCGATCCCCTGTGGGAGCCAGCCTGCTGGCGATGAACTCAGTCGCCGAGACGACTATTCCAGATCAGCAGAAACCTTCTCGGCCACATCCTTCGGTAACCACGCCTGCCACACATCAGGATGTGCCTTCATGAACGCCACCGCCGCCTCCCGTGGCGCGGTGTGCTTCTCGCTCATTTGCGCCAGCGCCTTGTTCAGCGGTTCGATCGGGAAGTCCACCTTGCTGAAGAATTCAGCGATCTGCGGGTATTGCTTCTGGAACGGCGTAGACACGCCGATAGACAGCTTCGAGGCCAGCGAGCGGGTCGGTTTTGGATTGGGGTTGTCGGCGTCAGTCAGGGTCTTCCAGGCTTCGGCATCGAACGGGGGTTCTTCCAGCTGCACCAGTTTGTACTTGCCGAGCAGCGGGGTTGGCGACCAGTAATAAAACAGTACGGGCTTGCCGCGACGGATCGACGAGCTGATCTCGGCATCCAGTGCGGCCCCCGAACCGCTGCGGAAATTGGTGAAATCGTTCTGCAGCCCGTATGCCGTCAACTTCTGCTTGTTGACTACTTCCGACGTCCAGCCGATCGGGCTGTTCAGAAAGCGCCCCTTGCTGGGGTTTTCCGGGTCTTTGAACACGTCCTTGTACTTTTTCAGGTCACTGACGCTGCGCAAATCCGGAGCCATCGGTTTGATGCCCTTGGCCGGGTCGCCCTTGATCACGTATTCCGGCACCCACCAGCCTTCGGTGGCGCCTTTGACCGTATCGCCCAGACTGACCACTTTGCCCTCGGCCTCGGCCTTGACCCACACCGGACTGCGCCCGGCCCACTCCTCGCCAATCACCTGAATATCATTATTGGCGAGTGCGGTTTCCAGCGTAATGGTGGTCCCCGGCAACGTGTCGGTCGGCAGTCCATAGCCCTTCTCGACGATGACCCGCAGGACATCGGTGATCAGGCTGCCACTTTCCCAGTTGAGATCGGCGAAATGGATCGGCGCCTGTGCCGCCGAGACCGATTGCGCTGACGCCAGCAACCCGAAGGTGGCCACGCTGGCGGCCAGTAACCGTCGAAATCCGTTCATGCATTGCACCTCGTGCTGTTCACAGCCATGGCCGTTGGCCTGAGAGAAGACCGCAAGCCGCTGAATACTCAGTCAACTCACTGTAGCCGAGGTTCCTGCTTTTTCCGGGACTACGCCGCGACGAGGTCAGGTTTCAGACTTTTCCTGCAAGCTTTGCAGCTCGCGTCTGACCATCCCGGCGTATTCTGCGGGGCGCAAGGTATAGAGCTGCGCCGCCACCCAGTTGAGCCATGCGCCTTGCAGCTTGGTCTTTGCGGCGAACAACCGTCGGGCCTCTTGCCGTGCGGCATCGAGATGTTCCAAATGAAAATCCGCGCGACTCACTCGCTGGCCTTGAAGGTCACGAGTTCACCCTTGCGCCACTTGGCCGCTTTGGCGGTGACGGCTTTGAGCGTCTTGGTCAGGCCTTCCTGCAACTGTTGATGAGCGGCGAACACGGTCACCACGCTGTGACCTTCCTTGAACAGGATCGCATGGCCGTCAGCGGTCTCGACGAAGGCGTAATCGCCCAGGCCATACACCGTCAGTTTGATTTCACGGAAGCGGATATCCATCTTGCCGCCTTCACGGCTGGGCAAGACCGATGCACTGAAATGATCGCCGACCTTGAGCTTGAGGCCGGGTTTGTCGTCGACGACCAAAGCACTTTCGGTGTCGATTTCGGCAACGTAAATGCCTTCAGCATTTTGTTCGGTGATGTAAACAAAACGCGATTGGAAAAGTTTGACCAGCTTTGCGCGCAAATCACCCAACACGAACAAAGCATGCATATCGAGATTACTGACTGCCAAGGAAACATCCCCACATCTGAAAAAACCGCACACGGAAAACGCGCACGGCAAAAAACGTCCAGGCCGATGAAGCTGCCAAAACTCAACTGAAATCCGATTCGAGCAGAGCGCTCGTTCAACGCGAGGTTGGTAAGACTACTGGATTGTCACCCGCGAAACTCGTCCCAAAGTCGCCACAGCTCGAAGGAAAAATCCCTACTGATGGCGCAAGCAGACTGACTACAAACTTTAGGGAAAATTCTCACGAAAAAAAGCACTTTTCCGACATATCGCTGGCGAAAAATTGCTTTAGATAAGCCCTGTCGTCAACAGGCACTGGCGATTCTAGAGCAGCGATGCTCATTCCGACTACCCGAAACGGCCGCTAATTCCCGGCCGACTGATGAAAAGGACTTCATATGTGCACTCTGACTCATTTCGCCGTATCGACTGACGCCAGAATCACCGCACCGCTGATCATGCAGGTCAATCACCTGAACGATCTGTCGACAGCTCCCAACACCCACCAGCACCCGCGATATCGGGTCGTCCCCGCCGGTAACGCGTTCTTTCATATAAAGGAAACATCCACCGGCCTTGTAAGAGGTTTCCGCGGCGATCACAACGAAGCTTGCGCCCTCGCCCGCGCCCTTGAAACACAAATCGAACTCCGCGCCAGCTGCCGCCTCTGATAAGGGGAATAAACGAACACGCCGCACCGGCACCGAACCAGGAGTAGACGATGGAACTGCCAACCGAGCTTAACCTGACCACCCTTTTTGAACAGCTGGGCTTGCCGTCGGACGAGGCGTCAATCAACGATTTCGTCGAAGCACACCCGCTGGACCCGGACACCAAGCTTATTGATGCTGATTTCTGGACGCCGCAACAAGCGCAATTACTCAAGGAATGGCTACGTGCAGACGGCGAGGAAGCGCCGATTGTCGATGAGCTGAACGTGCGCCTGCATCGCGGTAAATAAATGCAATCAGTGCAGACGGTCGCCCGGCTCGAAGTTGAGTTGATCGAGCCAGGCAGCCTTGCACGCCTCAGCCTCGTCGCGGCTGGCAAACGCCGTTCCACGCCGCTCGCCGTTGAGCAAAACCACCCAGCACACACTGCGCCCCATCGCGCGCAAACCGGCCGGCACGCCACTGCCGATCATCACCGCCACATCGATTCTGCATTGCATGCAGCCCTCCCAAAATCATTAGCAACCTAACAAGTTTGCAGATTAAGGGTTTCGGTCGAGCGGAAACAGCAACGCCCGTGCACAGATTCATTGCGCCAGCCGTAACAATCGCTTAGCGCGGCTTCTCCGGCTTATACCCCAGACGCAACCCGCCCCAGTGTCGTCCCTTGACCATGATCGGCACCGACAGGTCATGCATCAGCTCACCTGTATCGCGGGTGTAGGTCTGCAACAGCACCGGCTGTTGATGACTGCCGCAACGAATCCCGGTGCGGTCGGCGAACTTGCGTTTGGTGCGGTTATTGATGGCGTCGACCTGCGCATCGCCCGTCAGCGGCTGAGTGAACTGCTGATTGTGCGTCGGCACATAACCCTGCGGCGTGCAGGCGATGGCGAACACCAGCCCTTCGTGACGTGGCAATAATGGCTCCTGAATCGCCGGAAGCACCTGATCGGTATAACGGTCGAAACGGCTGTGAAATTTTGCCGGTTGGGTATTCGGGATCGGCTGGTACTGGCGATCGAAGAGATCTTCCAGGCTGATCTTGCCCTGCTCGACATCCGCCTCGAAACGCGCAGCAATCTGGCTCGCGCCTTCACGGGCCAGATCGTAGACGCGCTGGTGATAGTCATCCAGCCCGACTTCGGCCAGACGCTCGCTGATGGTTTCCGCCTGCCCTTCCATCTGTACAGCTGCTTCAGCCAGGCGCCGCGTCTGTTGATCGCTGATCGCCAGGTCGCTGCGCATCTGCTCGATCGCTATGAACAAGCTGTCGAGCTGCTCGCGATTGGTCTGTGCACCGTGGGCGATTTCGCCAACCTGGCTTTCAACCCCGGCTGCCAGTCGGGCAATGTTTTCCAGATGCTCGCCAGTGTGCTCGACCTGCTCGACGCCGGTTTGCAGATCGCTGGAGAGCTGGCGAATCTGCTCAACCACCTGAGCCGTGCGCTGCTGAATATCGGCAACCATTTCGCCAACTTCGCCGGTCGCCGACGCCGTGCGCGCCGCCAGACCACGCACTTCATCGGCCACCACGGCAAACCCGCGACCATGCTCACCAGCCCGCGCCGCCTCGATCGCCGCGTTCAACGCGAGCAGATTGGTCTGGCTGGCAATCGACTGGATCACCAGCGTGACGCGCTGAATGTCATCGCTGCGCAGGCTCAGAGCCTCAATCAGTTCCCGGCTGGCATTGGCGCGTTCACTGAGTTGATGCATACGCGAGATTGAATCCACCAGCTCCGTGCGCCCCGCCGCGCTGCTGTGATGCGCCTGACTGGCGGCTTCCAGCGCTGCGCGGCTGAGCTGCGACGTGGCCTGTTCGGTGGCGATCATCACCTCGGCGTTGCTGACGATCTGCGCCGCCGCGTCGAGTTGCGATTCGAGTTTGCTCGCCAGCTCTTTGACCGAAAACGCCACGCCGGCTGCTGACAGCGCGTTATGGCTGGTGGTGTAGGAAAGATCGCGGGTCAGTTCGGAAATTGCGCTGCGGTTGTCGCTTGGCAGCGAATCGGCGACTGCGCGGGTGCGCAGGCGCGGCAGCCAGACGATCAGCACTGCCAGCGGCAATCCGATGTACAGCGACCATTCGGCCAGAGTCGTGCCAGCCAATAACAGCATCAGGGCGATGCTTTGCAGGGTCGGTGCGATCCAGCGGTTTTTTGCTAATTGCACTGGTGCAGGCAGCGCCGCAACCAGAGATCCGTCTCTCGTCATATCATCACCCCACGCCTGTTCTCATTGTTGTGACTGCATTAAACGCCACTACAACGCCATTATCCATGGTCCGTTAGTCGTGAGGTCTGTGGCGGTCAATGTAAACGCGGAGCAAATGTTGCAGACGATAAAAAGCTTCGCGGGCAAGCCCGGCGCCCACCGGTTCGATTCGAACCTGGTGGGGCGGACTTGCCCGCGATCACAGCGCCGGAAAAATCAGGCCTGACGCTGGTGCTTGTCGATCTGCTCGTGACGTTCCTGAGCTTCGATGCAGTACTTGGTGGTCGGACTGATCAGCAGGCGTTTCAGGCCAATAGGCTCGCCGCTGTCGTCGCACCAGCCGAAGCTGTCTTCCTTGATGCGCTCAAGGGCTTGTTCCAGTTGTGGCAGCATGCGCTGGTCGCGATCGATCGCGTTGACCAGCCAGGTGCGCTCTTCTTCAACCGAAGCCGCGTCCGCCGGGTCAGCCGGAGTGTCCAGGCTTTCGATGGCGATACGGTTTTGCTCAATGCGCTCGTGGGTTTCGACTTTCATGTTCTGCAACAGCTCAGTGAAGAAAGCGTGTTGCTCTGCATTCATGTAGTCATCTGCCGGCATCGCCAGCAACTTGTCCTTTGTCATTGATATCTCTATAAAAAAACGTGCATTAAGGCGAATTAGGGAGCGTTTCGGCGAGCCGTGTCCGGTCGTCGAAAAGGCATCGTTTATTGCAAACGCCACCCGGCACTCAATTTACGAAGGGGCGGCAGTCTAAGGCCCGATCGAGGCCTCAGCAACTGTAAATACTGGGAATTTGTCCGACAACGCCCGGAAACTGCTCTGACACAGGCTTCACACGGCCATCGGAGTGCGTTTATAGCAAGAAATTCAGTCGAGCGGCTGTATATAGAAGACAAACGGCTAACTACGCCGCGCTTGCTCGATGAATTTTCCGCGCGAAGTGCATCGTTTCAGCACAGCAGAGCGCGCCAAGCCTCACTACTATCAGGCGCAACCTGCGCTCAAACAGCCTGAAGGATGACGTATGCCCCGCCCCGATCTGCCGGCCACCGCCGAGGTTGCCCTCGCCAGCCCCCCGATCAACGCCGAGCGTTTGCTGCAACTGATCACTGAGCAATACGACAGCCTGCCGCGCCAGCTCAAACGCATCGCCAGCTACATCAGCCAGCAGAGCGAGCGGATCATGGTCGACCGCATCAGCGATATCGCCCGTGAATGCGAAGTGCAACCCTCCGCCATCGTGCGCTTCTCGCAACGCTTCGGTTTCAGCGGCTTCAGCGAAATGCAGGCGTTGTTCCGCAGCGCCTACACGGACAAGGCCTCGCCCGCGCAAAACTACCAGCAACGCATCCGCAGCCTGATCGCCAGCCCCTCACGCAACGCCAGCGACGGCGACCTCGCCCGCGAATGCATCGACGCGACGCGCTCAGGCATCGAACGCCTCGGCCGCGAACTCGACGACGCGGCGTTCACAACCGCCGTCGACCTCATCGTCAACGCTGACAACATTTATGTCGTCGGCGTACGCCGCTCCTTCGCGGTCGCCGATTACCTCGTTTACAACCTGCAACACACGCAGAAACGCATTCATCTGGTGTCAGGGCTTGGCGGCAGCTATCGCGAGCAGATGCGCAGCGTGCGCGCCGGTGATCTGGTCATTGCGATCAGCTTCGTCCCTTATGCCAAGGAAACCCAACACTGCCTGCGTTTCGCCCGCGAGCAGCAGGCGAACACCCTGATCCTCACCGACAGCCACCTCTCGCCGCTGGTCAAATGGGCCAACAGCGTGCTGCTGGTCAACGAAGGCAGCGCTTTGGCCTTTCGCTCGCTGAGTGCGACGCTGTGTTTGTGCCAGGCGCTGTTTGTCGCGGTGGCGTATCGGTTGGGGCTGAATGTCGATGAGATTCATGAACAAGCCGGATTCGATGACTGACAATTGCCGCCACCTCGGCTAGGTTATGCCTACCCCACCGGTTCGACTTGAAGGAACGCGTCATGAAACTGATCGGCATGCTCGACTCCCCTTACGTGCGCCGCGTGGCGATCTCCGCCAAATGCCTGGGCATCGACCTGGAACACGAGTCCGTCTCGGTGTTCCGCCACTTCGAACAATTCCAGCAGATCAACCCGGTGGTCAAAGCCCCGACGCTGATCCTCGACGACCGCGTCGTGCTGATGGACTCGACGCTGATCCTCGACTACCTCGAAGCCAGTTCCGGCAAAACCCTGCTGCCGACCGAACTGAGCCAGCGCGCCCACGCCCTGCGCCTGATCGGCCTCAGCCTCGCCGCCTGCGAAAAAGCCGTGCAACTGTATTACGAACGCAACCTGCGCCCCGCCGACATTCAATACCAGCCGTGGGTCGAACGCGTCGAAAGCCAACTCGCCGCCGCCTTCACCGCCCTCGAACAGGAACTGGAAACACACGCCTTGCCCACCGACGGCCCCCTCACCCAAGCCGGCATCAGCCTCGCCGTCGCCTGGAGTTTCACCGAACTTGTCGTCCCCGATCAAATCGACGCCAGCCGCTACCCGCACATCGCCCAATACACCGCGTACGCCGAAACCCTCGAAGCATTCGTCAGCACGCCGATGACCTGAGCATGAGTGAGCCCGCAACCGCCGCTCCGGCGCTAAAGGAAATCTTCAACGCCGAACGCCTGCAACACATCGCCAGCGAGATGAGCGCCGTTTACCCGGCATTCAAGGCCAAGGCATTTCTTGAACATGCCCAGCACGGCCTCGCAGAATTATCGGTGATGCAACGCATGGCGCGTGTCAGCGAAAGCCTGCACGCCGTGCTGCCGCTGGATTACGCAGATTCCCTCAAAGCGCTGTTCGAACTCGCCCCGCGATTGAACAGCGGATTCGTCAGCATGTGCCTGCCGCACTACGTCGCGACATACGGTGGGCACGCGTTCGACACATCAATGAACGCGCTGAAATACTTCACCACCTTCGGCTCCTCCGAATTCGCCATCCGCCACTTCCTGCGCAGCGACCTCGAACGCACCCTGGAGCACATGCACGACTGGGCCCACGACGAAAACCACCACATCCGCCGCCTCGCCAGCGAAGGCAGCCGCCCTCGCCTGCCGTGGTCGTTTCGACTGGAACCGATTCAAGCGAATCCGCAGTTTACCGCCGGAATACTGGAGCGGTTGAAGGCCGATGAGAGCTTGTACGTGCGCAAGTCCGTGGCGAATCATTTGAATGATGTGACGAAGGTGCATCCGCAGTGGGTGCTGGACACGATTGAAGGATGGTCGCTGGAGAACAAGCACACGGGCTGGATTGCGAAGCATGCGTTGCGCAGTTTGATTAAGCAGGGGGATCTAAGGGCGCTGACGGTGATTGGTGCCGGGGCGAAGGCTGAGGTGGAGTTGCTGGAAGTGCGGGTTGAGCCGGCGGTGGTGCGGTTGGGGGATGCGATTACGTTTTCGTTTGTTGTGAAGTCGACTGTAGCGCATGAACAGCGTTTGGTGATTGATTATGCGATTGACTATGTGAAGGCGAATGGTGGGATTTCGCGGAAGGTTTTCAAGTTGAAGATGGTGGAGTTGGCGGGGTTGGGGAGTGAGGTGGTTAGGCGGAGGCAGGTGATTAGGGACTTTACGACGCGGAAGCATTTTGCAGGGCGGCATGGGGTTTGGGTGATGGTGAATGGGGAGGTTTTGGGGAGTGGTGGTTTTGATTTGGTTGGTTGAGGGTGCTGTGGATAGGGAGAAAACTGGCAGCCATTCGATGGAGAGTTAATCCCAGACAAGGCTGCTTCGGCCAATAGCTTCGAGTCACGGAAGGCAGCTTTCGGCCAAAAGCTGTCATTCCGCGTGTCTACCAAAACTAAGGGCGATTCAGCGTGATGGGCGTACTGGCGTACATCGCTGCAGCGGCGAGGGACCAGGTGTTGGAGGGCAAGGAATGCCTTATAGGTCCCGAAAAACTAAAGGAGTATTGACTAGGGCATCATTAAGCCAGTACAAGAATTAGTGTAGTCAGATTGCTTAATGGTTTTATCCGTGAAAAGGAAATCAAATGGCCGACGCTCAAGTAACGTGTATTACTAAACCGAATGTAAACAGTTCCCATGAACACATCACTCATCTTGGAAATCCAACTAATCAATGGCGTTGGACTCGCGAGCAAGTGATTGCCAGCATTGATGCTGGAACGAATACTTTTTTTGTGATCGATCCGGCAAATGGTGTTCGTGCGAATATTGGAGTTGTACGCGAATCTGGTCATACGCCTTATTTGCGTACATATGCAGATGGGCAATGGAATAATAACTTGTTGTCGCTCAGTCAGTGTCCTATCTGATTAAGCACTGAATGTCCACTAATGTTATAGACATATCTGCGTGACAGCTTTTGGCCGATCAGCCGCGATCACAGACGGGAATCGGCCAGAAGCAGCCATTCACGAACTGTGCAAGAACTGTGGAAAGGGGAAAGATCTATTTCCGTTGAAAGTAGATCTGCCCCCTTTTTTCCGATTTTTATGGTGTTCAGAAGGGTATATCTGAATCTCCCTCTGGACTGTCCCTGCCTGCCAACGGAACAATCGATGCCAGTGCCGGATTGTCGGCCGGGATAGCAGATAGGCCAGGGACGAGTATGGACAGGTCCTGAGCATCAACGGCGCTAGCGACTAAGTTACCATCTACATTAGCGCTGATGCCGTCCTGAGTATCGTCCGAAAGCTCATCCGGATCGAGATCGACATAATCATCGCCCATCATCATTTTGTAGTGTGCGTCATGCTTAGCGGCTTTGAAGATCTTGAAGAAAATCTTCAAATAGCTGGCTGCCATGTTTTCACCAATAGCCACGTACAGCTCATCAGGAGCGTAATGCGAGCCATCATTGACCCAGCTGATTAGGGACTGACACTGTACCTTTTCAAGACCTTCAAATTTTCCGACCAGAACGTACGTGTCGACACCCCCCAAGATTTTGAAATAATTCTCCAAAATCCTTCGCATGGTGTTTTGCAGCGTAAGCGCTGGCACAGGAGTTTTCTTCAACTCGGCCCAAAGTAACTGGTAGGAGGTTCTGATGGGGTTGTTCGGATGAAACTCGACTACGGAGTAATCGCTAGGCTTTCGGACGATCCAGAAGGTCTCATCACTGAGGGAAGTTTCGGACTTCCGCCGTTGGTCGTAGGTAATCTCTTTGTGAAAATGGACGTTGTGGGTCAGCACCAAAATCTGTTTGAGATGGCTATCCTTCTTTCTCACCTCCGCAAATAGTTCTTTGATCAAGCTACTCACGATAAAGAGCACATCACTATCGAGACTTGAAACTGGGTCATCAATGACGACGACCCGGTCACTTGTGATGCCTGAGGTCGTAATGCTGCCTTTGAGCAGGTGGTAGAAGTACAGGAAGGTGACGAAGGATTTTTCGCCCTCGCTAAGCGTTTGCTTGGCGTCTTTGCCATCACTTCGGATAAGCCTATATGAGTTTCCTACACAGGCAGGATCGAGCGAAAAACTACGAAATCCAAAGTTTTTGAGGATCTTGTTGATGGCGATGACCGTCGGTTTCACGCTTGTCAGCGCTGTTTCAATCTTGTCAATTTCGATCTCAACAGTGTTGATATTATCCGCGGCCTTGTCCCGACTCGATGTGATGCCAACGATGGATTTCTGCAACTTGTCCTTTTCAGACGTGTAGTCGGTTAACGTATTTTTTAGCTCGGTATCGATGACATACTTCCATACCTCTCCGGTGAGCTTGTTCTGTTCAGCGGTGAAGCTAGCTACAAGGCGATTGTGCTCAGAGACTTTCACATTGGCAGCGTCGACAATCCCTAAGATGCCATCCTGAATATCCTTCAACCCCTCAAGCTCAATTTCAGAGCTTGGGCTAGAAACCTTTTTATCCACTCGATCCTTGTTTACAATAACTACAGCTTCCAAGGCTTGGATCTCAAGACTAATCTTATCTTTATCCAGATGAATACAATCCGAGAACAATAAAGCACGTGCCTGAGTCAATACCTCATCTGCAACCTGAAAATAGGTAGAACGCAGAGTAGAAACTGCCTTGGAATCAGCTTCAAACGTTTCGTCAAAGTATTCAGCCAGATTTTTCTCGAAATCATGTGGAATATTCTGTTGGCAAAACGGGCATTGCTCGTCTGTATGTTCCAGAAATCTCATACCCTGCCGAACCCAGTCGCTGTTAGCTAGCCGCTGGATAATCGCTGAGATGCTGACGTCGTCCTTACCAATTACCTTCTTGGCTAGAACTAGGCTTGTTTCGAATGCAATCAGCCGCGACAAGTTCAAGTTTGGAACAGAAGACATCTTGAAAGGTTGCTCACCATATAACACCAAGGCTCTTGCCTGGAGGTCAGCCAGGTCGACCAGAGATGAAGTATTGCTCGCATGCTCTTGCAAAACCCTAGCCTTAAAGGCCTCTTTATTATTTCTCAAGCCGGTGAAAGCACCCTTGAAGTGTTCGTCATGTTTTGTCTTTTGTTCCCAGCACCGAGCGACCAGTTTTGCTTCTAAAGAAACGAGTTCGGCGTTCTTTCCTGTCCTACCATCCTCGCCATCAAGAAGAATGACTGACTTCGTCTTCATCTGTTCGTGGCGCTTTCTTTCATCCTTTAGTAACGCTAGGCGATCAAGCTCGGCTTGCTCGGCCTTCCCCAGCGTGAAAACACCCGGCAGTTCTTTCGAGTCGGTGAAGTTAGAGGTAATGAAATCATTGTTGTAGATCATTGCCGGGATCTGGCTGTTCCTCAGCCACTTGATCCGAGAGTGCGTCGAAATGGCAGGATTTTCGATCAGCCGACTGATCGTGGTCTTGCCCGCGCCATTTGCACCGTAGAAGAAATTGATCGGTTTTAGGTTAACGATTTCTTCGGACTTGTCGGGGCTATAGGTGGCGATATTAGAAAGGCTAATCGACTCGATCATTCTTTGCGCCTATGCAGGGAGCGGAGCCAAGCTGGCGGTGCTCACTAAAATTCGAGGGTCGTGACCGCGCGGATGGCGGCCTAGCCCAAGCCTCAATTGCGTGGTGGCGATTGGCCTATCCAGCTTAGGCGCTCCGGCCAATCCTGCAAGTGAACCGCTGCTCGTTTTCGTAGACGCTGAACGACCGCATTTGGCCGTAAGCAGCCACTCAACAAACGGAGAAGCCACGGGCGTCGAAAGTGATGGCTCAAGGTACAGGCAATGCAAGCGCAGCAAGCCTGCAGATTGCTGACGCCTACCAACTCCCGTACGGAATGCCAAATTTCTCGATATATCGCTTGGACTTCTCGCTGACGGGATACGCGTATCGCCCATGAGTTTTACCCTGACTCGGCCCCATTGGCTCGATTTCTGCCTGAGCTTTGGCCACTTTGATTGGATGATGGCAGGAGTCTCTAACCCACACTTGTACGACACCTCCGGGAGCCAATCCCAAGTAGACCGAAGATATATAAGTAGCCGTCTGATCTGGAGTTTTATCGCATCGTTGGTTGACCGACGTCAGCATCAGTTGTCTTGCTTCCTCAGGTATGTCTATCCAAGCGCGGTAAGTCTGAGGTTCTACGATGGATTGCCAGCGAACAAAAATCCGTTTCGGGAGATCAGCCCCCACCACTGCTTTCGCTGAGCTGCCCACACCGTGCCAACCTCGCGCCGACTCTGTTCCATCTTCTGGTTGCCCGCCCGACGCGGATCCGCCGCCCGTGCGCAGAAACGTCTTGCCCTTGATATCTTCTACGGCAGTATCTTCAACCCAAACCTTCATGTAGTTGGGCTCGGTAAATCCGAGTTCCCACCAGGGGGATTTGGGGTCGTGTTTGGCCGAGAGTGGCTGGGCATGACAACCAACTATCAACAGTGCGCACAGCGAGACTGAAAATAGCTTGGTTAAAAGGGCGTGCAGTTCGGCGCCTGACACCACTACCAACTCCCGTATGGGATCCCGTATTTTTCGATATACCGCTTTGCCTTGTCACTCTCTGGATAGGCATAACGACCGCCGTTCTTGCCCCGTTCCGGACCCAACGGATCGATTTCGCCTTGCCCTCTCGCGACCTTGACTGGATGGTGGCAGGAATCTCTAACCCAAACTTGCACCACGCCGCCTGGAGCAAGACCTAGATAAACTGAAGCAATGTAGCTTGCGGTCCTGTCGGGCTTCTCCGCGCAACGTTGATTTGTGGACGCCACCATTATTCGCCTGGCTTCTTCCGGAATATCCACCCACGCTTGCCAGGTTTTCTGTTCAACGATCGATTGCCAGCGAACGTAAATACGCATGGGCAGATCGGCCCCGATGACTTTTCTGCCGCTACCACCTACGCCAGTCCAGCCACGCGCAGACTCTGATCCATCGTCAGGCTCTCCCCCGGCGGCCGTACCTGCTCCGGTTTTGAAAAAAACCTTACCTGTGATGTCGTGTACGGAGCTGTCTTCCACCCACACCTTCATATAGTCAGGCTCTGTAAAAGCCAGCTCCCACCATTCGGATTTAGGATCATTTTTGGCTGAAAGCGGATCAGTGGACTGGCAACCGCAGACGAAAAGCGCGCACAAAGCGATAACAAGCTTCTTCATCGTTTTGGCTTACCAACTTCCATAAGGAATGCCGTATTTTTCGATGTAGCGCTTTGCCTTTTCACTTATAGGGTAAGCGTACTGACCTCCATTCTTTCCCAAGTCTGGTCCCAGCGGTTCCAATTCGGCTTGGGCGCGCGCTACCTTTACTGGGCGCCGACATAGGTCTCTGACCCACACTTGAACCACGCCCCCCGGCGCGAGCCCCAAATAGACAGACGCCATGAACCGTGCTGTCTTCTCTGGTGTTTCCGGGCACCGTTGGTGAGTAGACCTCACCATCACTTGTCTGGCCTCCTCGGGAATATCCACCCAAGCCCGATAGGTTTTTTGTTCAGGTATCGATTGCCAGCGGACAAAAATCCGCTTGGGCAAACCCGCCCCGATAACGGGTTTGCCTGTACCTCCAACACCTATCCAACCGCGGGCAGATTCTTCTTCATCATTTGGTTCTGCTCCGCTGGCGTTCCCACCTCCCGCTCGCTGGAAGGTTTTACCTTCTATATCTTCCACAGAGCTGTCCTCAACCCACACATTCATGAAATTGGGTTTGACGAAGGCGAGCTCCCACCAAGGGTACTTAGGATCAGCTTCACCTGAGTTAGAACTCGTTGCGTGACAGCCGGTGAAAGCCAAAACGCCCAATATCGCTACTAGTACTCTCATTACCAAAGCTTCCAATCAGGTACGTGAGGGTGATGCACACGAATGCCGTCGTCGGTTGGAGCGTTTATGTAAACAACTTTCAAGCCGCTACCGTCCCGTCGTCCTTGTGGATGGTTCCAGTTGGCAGAAGTATGGATGTACTTAAGCTTCAGCAATAGCTCTTCTTCTGCGGTAGTGCTGTTGTCACCCGCAATGAACCTGTCGCAGATCGATTGCAACTCTTGTGGAACGGCATATTCGGCTCGCCCGGGAATATCGGTGAAGGGAACACCTCTTTCTTTGGCCATTTGATACATCAATCTCAAATAAATATTTGAGAGCTTGCCACTGACTGGACGCCTGAGTAGTAGGCCAGCGTACACGCGTTTCTGTTTGGGACCGAACCGATCTTGTGGATCGGGCGGCAAAGCAAGCGCGGTGGGAGTTACGATTTCCAGCAGGTCCGCAGGCCATCCTTTGGCTATCCACTGACTTTTTACCAGTGCAGCATCCTTATAGATCGAGGTAGTTCTTACATCAGTGTTGCTCCAGACATCAAGTTTTTGCATGGGACTCACCACAACGCACTCCTCGATTTCATCGAGATAGCTCCCACCGATATCTGAGTGGACACCAGGAAATTCGTATTCCGGAAAGTCAGGTTTCACACTACTGAGGGCAAAATTAGCCCGGCGTTCATCGCGAGCAACTAAATGGACGACATCCTTGAAAAAACGAGGGTCAAGATAGAGTTTTATGCCTGGCGCGATTGGGCTTTTCACCATACCGAAGTTAGTTAGGCCAGCAATTGACGGCACTGTATCGAACAGCCCGATAAAACCCATGTTGATACTGCCACCGTACTGATCAACAAATGTACGGCTGAAATTACTAGAGTAAATGGTTAACAGCTCTCGTAACGGACCTTGCTTACCTCTCACTATTTCATTTGAAAAATGACGAGCCGCCGCTGCGCCGCGGCTGAAGCCAAAGGTATCAAAGGTTATAGATGTAATTTCCGCATCTGGATTTTCTTGAAGGGTATCTTCAATGACTTGTTTGATAAAAGTGAAGGACGTCTGTACTCGCCCCGCTACACCGGTTTCCCCTCGCCCCGTACCTTGACCGAACAAACTATCTTGCTCGTTGGATTGAGTGCCAATTCCTTCGATATACAAAGGTCGAGAGACTTTTTTTAACGAGCCCTCGCCCTCAGCAACCGGAGCTTCGTGATACAGGTCTGCGAGTTTTTTTATGTTCGTCGCACCAGCACCATAACTGCTATCCGGATCCTTCATGTAGGGCTGACAGCTCGCCGGAATATCCTCCGGCGCAATCGGATGCTGCGCCCCACACAGCAATCCAGCCGCTGTGTTATTCGCATTATTCCCCGTCCCATCAAAAAACACTCCAATCCGCAGCGCTATCCCAACCTTCTCAGGCTCGGGCGCTGGTTCTTTGCCGTGTTTTTCGTATTCCGCCCAGTGCTGGGCGTGGAGGTCGACGGGTTTGGCTTGTTCGTAGCGGTAGTTTTTCGGGGGGTTGGGTACGTAGCCACTCATCCTTGTTTCCTTGGTCCTGATCCTTGAGAACGGCGCGAAGCGTGACAGTCGGGGCTTGGCGGCGCAAGGCGTGGCGGTGTGCCAGCGCGGTTTGTTTCGGTGTTTCGACGAGGGTTTCCCCTCGTCGTTGTTGTTGTCAGCTGGTGACCTCTACGTTGTCGAGTGCCTGATTGACCGCGAGCTCGCCGAGCATCACGACCTGGGCGATGCCCAATGCGGTTTTGCGGTGTTGGGGGTCGAGCATCGCGGCGAAGTTGACCAGCATTTCGCTGGCCGAGCCGAGGGTTTCGCTGGCGTTGGCGAGCAGGGATTCGCTGTCGAATTTCGGGTTGGCGAGGTACATGCGTTCGGGTTCGTTGACGCTGGACATGATCTGGCTGGCGGGTTTGAGGTAGTGGTCGAGGGCGCGTTCGGCGGCTTGGTGGAAGCGCTTGGAATCTGGGGACTCGTAAGGGGATGCGGGGTCGGTTTCGGGTGGGTTGGGCGTCACATTGAACATGGTGAAACTCCTAGTTGAGAAAAAGGAGCCTTCACATTCGCTACCAAACGAAGGTGGCGGCCATACGCGGGTTGGTAGACCGGTAACTAGGACCCGGCACACCCGAAGGTGTCCTGCGCATGGCCACCATTGAGCAGAGACCTGATGAGGTCTGCGAACGGTTCGCGATGCGACTAGTTATGACGGGCTACCAAACCCGATCACTGCTTTTTCAGTGACCGCCAAACGATAGAACCCGCGCCCTAGACGCACAAGCCGGCGGATTCTGGCGTAGTCGTAGGTAACGGCGCAAGGCGTTGTAGGGTTTGGGTGATGTGCGTATTTCTCTTTTAAACAAATGCTGGATTTTGCGTTTAGTGCTTTGCTGGATCGTTTTGCCCTCGCCTGTTTGTGAACAGGTATCGCCCATTGGGCCACATCGGACGGTGGCAATTCGGATGTTGTGGCGGGCGCTGAAATGGCTGCCCTCACCCTAGCCCTCTCCCGGAGGGAGAGGGAACCGATTGGGGGAGATTGGAGAGCTTCGTCGTCCTGACAACCAGTGCACTTCAAACAATCCAGGACGGTGGCGATTCGGAAGTTGTGGCGGGTGCTGAAATGGCTGCCCTCACCCTAGCCCTCTCCCGGAGGGAGAGGGAACCGATTGGGGGAGATTGATGAGAATCGTCGGTCTGGACGGTCGATTGTGAATCCAGAAACGATAGGATCGCTCAGATTTATCGAGAGCGGATGCCCGCTCGGTCGACCTCCCTACACCCGCAGGAAAATCAAATTGATCTGTAAATATCCTCAGCTCTCTGTCCTCCTACAAACCCCATGACCAACCAGTTCTCACTTCAAACAATCCCCCACCCCAATGTCGATAACAGACACAACCGTGGCGTGATCAGGCATCTGGTTTCGCGTACAAGCCGGGTAAGGTGACGCAGCTTTTGCGCAAAACTCCCGTCCATCGAGGCGGATTCGATAAGCACTGCGACGTTCGAGAGGGGCCATTTAGAGCTGTTCAGCCAACATCAGCGGTAATCGCTCGGCCCTTTTCATTCGCTTGAACGTCGATCAGCAGAGAACAAGAAAACAATGATCAGCCCCACCTCCAAGGATTCGACTGGCCACTTGGCGCAGGGCTTCAAGCCTCGTCATGTGACGATGCTGTCCATCGCCGGGATCATCGGCGCCGGTTTGTTTGTTGGTTCCGGGCATGCCATTGCGGCGGCCGGGCCGGCGGTGTTGCTGGCTTATCTGTTTTCCGGGCTACTGGTGGTGCTGGTCATGCGCATGCTCGGCGAGATGGCGGTGGCCAATCCGGACACCGGTTCGTTTTCCACCTATGCCGATCAGGCCATCGGGCGCTGGGCCGGGTTTACGATTGGCTGGCTTTACTGGTGGTTCTGGGTGCTGGTGATTCCGATTGAAGCGTTGGCGGCCGGGCATGTGTTGCATCAGTGGTTTCCGCAGGTCGATGCCTGGCTGTTCGCGCTGGGCTCGATCATTGCGCTGGTGGTGACCAACCTGTTCAGCGTGTCGAAATACGGCGAGTTCGAGTTCTGGTTTGCCATGGCCAAGGTGGTGGCGATAATCGGCTTTATCGGCGTTGGTTTTGCGGTGTTGATGGGCTGGATTCCCGACCGTGAAGTCAGCGGTTTGAGTGGCCTGATGGCGGCGCACGGCGGGTTTGCGCCGAACGGTTTGTCGGCGGTGGTCGGTGCGTTCATTACCATCATGTTCAGTTTCATCGGCACCGAAGCGGTGACCATCGCCGCGGCGGAATCGAATAACCCGGCGCAGAACATTGCCAAGGCCACACGCTCGGTGATCTGGCGCATCGGCGTGTTTTATCTGCTGTCGATCTTCGTGGTGATTTCGGTAGTGCCGTGGAATGACCCGCTGCTGGCCTCGATCGGGTCCTATCAGCGGGCGCTGGAAATCATGAACATTCCGCATGCCAAATTCATGGTCGATGTGGTTGTGCTGATCGCGGTGGCGAGCTGCATGAACTCGTCGATCTACATCGCCTCGCGCATGCTCTATTCGCTGGGTCGGCGTGGCGATGCGCCGAAGGCGTTGAAAGTGACCTCGTCCGAAGGTGTGCCGCGTGCGGCGGTCATCGCCAGCACCGTGCTCGGCGCGGCGATCACCGTGTGGAGCTACGTGATGCCGGCCGGGCTGTTTGAATTTCTGCTGGCCAGCTCCGGCGCGATTGCCTTGCTGGTGTACCTGGCAATCGCCGTGTCGCAACTGCGCATGCGGCGGATGTTGCGTCGGCAGAACGTCGAGTTGACGTTCCGCATGTGGCTGTTTCCGTGGCTGACCTGGCTGGTGATTGTGTTCATCTGCGCCGCGCTGGCGGTGATGATGATTACCCCGGAACACCGCACCGAAGTGAGCACGACGATTGGTCTGGCGCTGGCAATATCGTTTATCGGTTTGCTGACATCACGACATCCTGCGCAGACGGTCAGTGTCACGCCTGCCGGGTGAACATGTGCCGCAGTAAATCCGGCAC
The DNA here is from genome assembly GCF_055484735.1 of Pseudomonas sp. 15C. NCBI lineage: Bacteria > Pseudomonadati > Pseudomonadota > Gammaproteobacteria > Pseudomonadales > Pseudomonadaceae > Pseudomonas > Pseudomonas sp. 15C. Next base: position 48,721 of record NZ_JBUDGD010000017.1, read on the forward strand.
CGCCGCAAAATCTTGCTGATAGGAACAGGCAATACACAGATCCGATTCGGCATCGTCGCCCGCCCTCCTTCGCCCTAGCATGATCGCACCTTGTCTGTTTTGGAGTGTGCGACATGAAGACTGCAAAAACCCTGTTCATCACCGGTGTCAGCAGCGGCTTCGGCCAGGCGCTGGCGAGGGAGGCACTCGCCGAGGGCCACCGGGTGATTGGCACGGTGCGCAGCGAATCCGCCGTAGCGACGTTCGAGGCGCTGGCGCCGGAACGGGCCCATGGCTTGGTGTTGGACGTGACCGATTTCGAAGCGATTGATACGGTGGTCGCCGCCGTTGAAAAACGTTACGGGCCGGTGGATGTGCTGGTGAACAACGCCGGTTACGGTCACGAAGGGGTTTTCGAGGAATCGCCGCTGGCGGAAATGCGCCGGCAGTTCGATGTGAATGTGTTTGGCGCAGTGGCGGTAACCAAGGCTTTTGTGCCGTATTTCCGCCAGCGTCGTGCCGGGCATATCGTCAACATCACTTCCATGGGCGGCTACATCACCATGCCCGGCATCGCCTATTACTGCGGCAGCAAATTCGCTTTGGAAGGGATTTCCGACACCCTGAGCAAAGAGCTCGCCCCCTTCAATATTTTCGTCACGGCAGTGGCGCCGGGGTCTTTTCGCACCGACTGGGCCGGCCGCTCGATGCAGCGCACGCCGCGCAGCATCAGCGACTACGATGCCAGCTTCGACCCGGTGCGCAAGGCCCGCGAAGAGAAAAGCGGCCAACAGCTCGGCGATCCGCACAAAGCCGCACGAGCCATGCTGACGCTGATCGCCAGCCCTGCCCCGCCGGCGCATCTGCTGTTGGGCAGCGATGCCGTCGCGCTGGTGCGTGACAAGTTACAGCGCACGGCGGAGAGTATTGAGCAATGGCACGCGCTCAGTTGCTCTACCGATGGCTGAGCAGTCGCGTGAAAAAAGGTGCGGTGAATGGCGAAATCCGAAGACCTGACGACGGCGCGCATGGTGCAACTGATGAGCGAACTGGCGCCGCTCGAGGGCTACAACCTGAGCGTGCTCGACGACGTGCGGTTTCTGCGTTCCAACCGCCCGTTGACGCGCACGCCGGTGCTGTATGAGCCGGGTATCGTGATCCTCTGTCAGGGCCAGAAACGCGGCTATCTGGGCGACGAAATCTACGTCTACGACGCCCAGCATTATCTGGTGGTGTCCGTGCCGGTGCCGTTCAGCATGGAAACCGATGCCAGCGAGGATCAGCCGATGCTCGCGGTGTATCTACGTCTGGATTTCGCCCTCGCCGGCGAGCTGATTCAACAAGTCGATGAGGTCCGCGGCTTCGACGCCACGGTGCCACGCGGCATGTACGCCTCGCCCATGGATGATGCGCTGCGCGAGTCGACCTTGCGCTTTCTGCAAATAATGAACGACCGTAACGACGGGCAAATCATCGGCCCGGCGATGTTGCGCGAGCTCTACTACCGCATCCTCACCGGCGCCCAGGGCGGCACGCTGCGCGCGGCCATTGCCCAGCAGGGACAGTTCGGCAAAGTGACCCGCGCGATCCATAAAATCCACAGCTGTTATCACGAGCATCTCGACGTCGAAGCGCTCGCCGAAGAAGCGCAGATGAGCGTGCCGAATTTTCACCTGCACTTTCGCAAGGTCACCGACACCTCACCGATGCAGTACCTCAAATCGACGCGCTTGCATCAGGCGCGGTTATTAATGCTGCGTAACGACTTCACCGCCGCCCGCTCAGCGTTCCTGGTCGGCTACGAAAGCGCCTCGCAATTCAGCCGCGACTTCAAACGTTTTTTCGGCCGCACCCCGCTGGCGGAGTTGGCGTGGATGAAACGCACGTATGCGTTGCCGGCACCGAATACGCCTTCGCTGTTTGTGTCGTCGCATTGAGAAGACAAGGTATCCGCCTTAGTGGGGCTGAGGGAGCCGGCCCTTTCGGAAACAGGCCACCTGTTTTTTTACACTTGTAACGACGCGCGAATCTCAGACCCGTCCTACATCCTTTGAATGCCCTTTGATATAGCGTCCGCCTCGTTTTGTAAAACGAACAAGGACGCTCATGGTGCGCAGAAAAGACATACCCAAAGTACAAAATCCACCTGCGGGTGATGGGCACCAAGTGAGTCTGATTTATCAAGATCCATCTATGAGTCACGCGGACGCCAAAAGACTTCTTGGCAGCGACACGGATGCGGACGTGATCGCTGCACTCGTATCAATTGGCCTGAATGAAAGTGACGGAAACTGGGCTCAGAATATTTGCCTTGAATATCTGACCCATAATTCCGAGGCGATTATCGCCGCTGCGGTCACCTCCATTGGCCACATCGCTCGCCGTCATGGGGTAATGGAGACTGAGAGAGTTTTCCTTGCACTCGAATCAGTCAGGCACGAACATCCTTCTCTGGAAGGAATAGTCGATGACACGCTCGATGATATCGACGCGTTCACCTGACCGACTCAAGCCATATCTCACCTGGATGAAGTACCCGCTTCATCCAGCGTAATTTTTCTGAAACTCAATCCTCCCGCGTCAAAACCTCCAGCAACTCGATCTCGAACACCAGATCCGAGTTCGGCGGAATCTTGCCCATCGTCCGTTCGCCGTAGCCCAGATGCGCCGGCACCAGCAATTTGCGTTTGCCACCGACCTGCATGCCCATCAGGCCCTGATCCCAGCCTTTGATCACCCGCCCCGTGCCGATCACGCACTGAAAAGGTTTGCCGCGGCTCCAGGAGGAGTCGAACTCGGTGCCGTCTGGCAGCCAGCCGGTGTACTGGGTGGTGATCAGCGCGCCTTTGACGGCGGCTTTGCCGTCGCCCGGTTGCAGGTCGATGATTTGCAGTTCTTCTGACATGTGGTTGACTCGTTAAGAATGGCCCTGATGGCGCGGACGGTTTTTTCGCAGAATTGCGCGTCGATGGCAATCGATGGAACCGAAATTCGCGCCGCGGCTCACATGGATATCGACATCGTATGACGACAAGGATGCTTTGATGACCGACTCTCGTTTGCTGCGCAGTTTTATCCCGCCTTACATCCTCAACCGAATCATTGCCCATGGTTCGGAGCCGCAACGCAACGCGGCGATGCAGACGCTCAACCATGTACGCAGCCTGTTGCCCAACCCCGGCCGACCTTCGCAGCCGCCGGCGCGGGCGGTGTTGCCGCAGGCGACCAAACCGGGCCTGGCCCGGCGCAGCGTGCACGATGCGCAGAACAAGATGCTCCTGCCGGGCATGCCGGTACGCCTCGAAGGCCAGCCGCCGTCAGGAGACCCGGCGGTCGACGAAGCTTACGACGCGCTGGGCGCCAGCTATGATTTCTTCTGGAAAGTGCTCGGGCGCGACTCGATCGACAATCAGGGTTTTGCGCTGATCGGCAGCGTGCATTACGGCCAGGGTTACGAAAACGCATTCTGGAACGGCGCGCAAATGGTCTTCGGTGACGGCGACGGCGAAATCTTCCAGCGCTTCACCCGCTCCCTCGACGTAATCGCCCACGAACTGGCGCACGGCGTCACCGAGAGTGAGGCTGGTTTGATTTACGCCAATCAATCAGGGGCACTGAACGAATCGCTGTCGGACGTGTTTGGCGTGCTCACCAAGCAATACATCCTCGGTCACACGGTCGAACAGGCCGACTGGTTGATCGGCGCCGACCTGCTGATGCCGAAAATCCAGGGCAAGGGCTTGCGCTCGATGTCGCACCCCGGCACCGCGTACGACGACCCCTTGCTGGGTAAGGACCCCCAACCGGAACACATGCGCAAATTCGTCATCACCAGCGAAGACAATGGCGGCGTGCACATCAACTCCGGCATCCCCAACCGCGCGTTCTATCTGGCGGCTCGGGCACTGGGCGGCTTCGCCTGGGAAAAGGCCGGACGGATCTGGTACGACACGCTGTGCGATGATCGCTTGAGCCAGGACGCCACATTCGACGCGTTCGCAAAACTGACCATCGACCACGCCGGCCAGCGCTTCGGCGCCAAGGAAGTTGAAGCGGTGCAGCAGGCCTGGGCACAGGTCGGTGTCGAATAAACTGAGGAGGCTGTATGAAAACGCTACCCGATTTAGGTGACGATTCCGTTTTGCGTGTCTCTCGCCAGGGTGGCGTCGCCGCGATTCACAGCCTGAGCCGCCCGCGCGAAATCGAATTCGCGCAATGCGACATCAGCCAACGTTCACGCATCTGCTCGGTCCTCGAAGGCTGCCTGCCTTTGGACAGCAGCGACTCCGGACGCGGGGACCAGCGCTTCTATCAGATTGAAGTGCGTTACAAGTCAGGGGAAATGTTGCTGAAAGTGCCCGAGGACCGGGCACCGGGGGAACTGGTGCATCTGTGGGACAAGGGAGAGCTTCTGTAAACGCTCTCCCGGCATTCCGTGTTTAACGCTCGACCGGCTGCATCTCGACAATCGTGCCGTTGGTGATCATCACCATCACGTATTTATCGTTGATCTGCACCCACTGCGCCTGTTCGATTGGCGCCTTCAGACCTCTGGCCTTCCAGTTCTGCAACGCCTTGTCCTTGCGCTGATACATCTCCGGCGCGCGGTCGTTGACCTTCAACTGACGATCGCTGGTCGGCGATTGAACGGAAGGATCGCTTGAGGTTTGCGCCGCTTGAACAAGGGGGCTGATCCCGGCAATGCCGGCAACCAGCGCCAGACTGGCGATAAGGGTCTTGCTGTTCATCGGTGAACCTCCTGAATTGGGTAGTACCTGAACTCCGACTGCGTGGGGCGGGAATCATTCCTTTTTTTGCCTGGGGGCGGCGGTAAGGGGAGCGTGCATCTGCCAGATGTTTGGTTGGCTGCAAGGCCGTCATCGCTTGCAGGCAAGCTCCCACATGGATCAGGTGCAACCACAAATCCGAGTGTCAGCTTGCCTGCTGGTGCTCTTGATGCACTGCCGTCGGCTCAAGATCAAAAGCAAAATCAAGAGCCCCTCACCCTAGCCCTCTCCCGACGGGAGAGGGGACTGACCGAGGCGGATGCGAGAGATACGCCGACGTGAAATACCGAGTCGAACGCGAATTGCAAACGTAAAATACCGGTCGTACGCCAACATCAAAGCCAAAGCAGGTCGGCTCCCTCTCCAGGGGGAGAGGGCTGGGGAGGGGCAGCCACAGCGCAAATCCCAAGCCGACCACCCGCTTCTAACCACTCAACAATGAGCGTTAGCTCGCGTGCTTTTGATCTTGCTTTTGACTCACCAGCGACGTCGGAAGGCTGAGCGGAGGGATTGATCCGGGGGTGGGAGCGCAGCGACCGTCTGGCGCAGCCAGACACAGCGGAAGTAGGTGCAGCGAAGCAAACCGTAGCCGCTGCGCCCGGATCAATCCCGCAGCGAAGGAACCCGAGCCTGCGAGGGCCGTACGTAGGAGCAAGCGTTTTTTGCTTACTTTTTTTGGCGTTTGAAAAAAAGTGAGTCGCCGTCAGGCGAAACCGCCAGCCGCAGCACCCGAAGCAACGGATATGTACTCAAAACAGATTGATCCGCCCCGAACATCAATCCATGCCAACAATGCAATTAACAGATTGTTACATCTGCGCCACCATCCACCTCAATAAAAACCGTGCGCCGCCCTCCCGTAGCGCACGTCATAAAAGCGGTGGAGTCCTTTACTATGACAGCCTCAATCCCACACGGCGGCTCGCGCGCCGGTGCCATTTTCCGAGTCACCTCGGGCAACTTCCTCGAACAGTTCGACTTCTTCCTGTTCGGCTTCTACGCCACACAGATCGCCGCGGTATTCTTCCCGGCAAGCAGTGAATTCGCCTCCCTGATGATGACCTTCGCCGTGTTCGGCGCAGGCTTCCTCATGCGCCCGCTCGGTGCCATCGTGCTCGGTGCCTACATCGACGACGTCGGCCGGCGCAAAGGCCTGATCGTCACCCTGTCGATCATGGCCAGCGGCACGATATTGATCGTGCTGGTGCCCGGATACGAAACCATCGGCCTGTTCGCCCCGGCGCTGGTATTGATCGGCCGGCTCCTGCAAGGCTTCTCGGCCGGTGCGGAACTGGGCGGTGTGTCGGTTTACCTGTCGGAAATCGCCACGCCCGGTCGCAAGGGTTTCTTCACCGCATGGCAATCGGCAAGTCAGCAAGTGGCGATCATCGTCGCCGCCGCACTCGGCTATGGCCTGAACCAGTGGATGGCGCCGCAGGCGATCGCCGATTGGGGCTGGCGCATTCCGTTTTTCGTCGGTTGCATGATCGTCCCGTTCATCTTTTTCCTGCGCCGCAACCTGGCGGAAACCGAAGAGTTCGCGGCGCGCAAACACCGTCCGAGCATGGGCGAAGTGTTCCGCACCCTCGGCCAGAACTGGGGCGTGGTGCTGGGCGGCATGTTGATGGTCGCGCTGACCACCACGGCGTTTTACCTGATCACCGTGTACGCGCCGACTTTCGGTAAAACCGTGCTGCACCTGAGCACTTCCGACGCGCTGCTGGTGACGCTGCTGGTCGGCGTTTCGAACTTCTTCTGGCTGCCGATTGGCGGCGCGCTGTCCGATCGCATCGGCCGTCGCCCGGTGCTGATCGCGATGGCGTTGCTGGCGCTGGCCACGACCTATCCGGCGCTGTCGTTTCTGGTGCAGTCGCCAAGCTTCACCAACATGCTGCTGTCGCTGCTGTGGCTGTCGTTCATCTACGGCCTGTACAACGGCGCAATGATTCCGGCCCTCACCGAGATCATGCCGGTGGAAGTGCGCGTCGCCGGTTTCTCCTTGGCCTACAGCCTGGCCACGGCGATCTTCGGCGGGTTCACCCCGGCGATGTCGACCTTCCTGATCCAGTACACCGGCGACAAAGCCGCGCCGGGTTACTGGATGAGCATCGGTGCGCTGTGTGCGTTGTGCGCCACCCTTTATCTGTACCGCCGTGCCGGTGGTCGTCTGCAACCTGTCGCGGCCTGAGGAAAACCTGCCATGAAAAAAATCTTTACTGTCACCGCCCTGCTCGCCGGTCTGGCGTTCAACCTGAGCGCCCACGCCGCAGAACTGAGCGTGATGACGTCCGGTGGTTTCACCGCCGCCTACAAAATCCTCGGGCCGAAATTCGCTGCCGCCAGCGGCAACACGCTGACCACCAGCCTCGGCCCGTCGATGGGCAAGGCCCCGGAGGCGATCCCCAATCGTCTGGCGCGCGGCGAGCACGCCGACGTGGTGATCATGGTCGGCTACGCCCTCGACGAGTTGATCAAACAAGGCAAGGTCGACCCGGCTTCGCGGGTCGAACTGGCGGACTCACGGATCGGCATGGTGGTGCGCGAAGGCGCGGCGAAACCGGACATCAGCAGCGTCGACGGCTTGAAGAAAACCCTGCTTGATGCGCAGTCGGTGGCGTACTCCGACAGCGCCAGCGGCGTGTACATCGAGCAACAGCTGTTCAAGAAACTTGGCATCGAAGATCAGTTGAAGCCGAAGTCCAAAATGATCGCCAGGATCCCGGTGGGCTCGGTGGTTGCCACCGGTGACTATCAATTGGGCTTCCAGCAGGTCAGCGAATTGCTGCCGGTGCCAGGCGTGAGCTTCGTCGCGAAGATCCCGGAATCGGTGCAGTCGGTGACACGTTTCGCTGCCGGCATTCCGCTCAAGGCCGAACATCCTGAAGAAGCCAAAGCCCTGCTCGCCTACCTCGCCGCGCCTGCCGCCCAGGCTGACGTGCAGGCCACCGGGCTGGATTCGGTCAAGCGCTGATCGTTGGCGGCTGGACCTTCATTTCCACCACCAGCCGCTCCAGCTCGAGTGCCGCCGGGGTCAGCGTACGACCCCGGCGCTTGAGGATGCCGACGCTGCGCATCACTTGCGGATCGGTCAGCGGCACCCGTGTCAGGATCGGATGATCCGGCCCCGGCAGCGCCATCAATGGCACCGCCGCCACACCCAACCCCGCCTCGACCAGGCCGATCATCGTCGTCACGTGCCGTGTCTCGCAGATGCTCTGACGCTGCGGCACTACCCCACCCAACGCCTGATCCAGCAGAAAACGATTGCCGGAGGTCTTGTCCAGGCCGATGTAGTCCTGCTGATAGAACTCGTCCCACGTCACGCTGCTGCGCTGCGCCAACGGATGATCGCGGCGACAGGCGACAACGTAGCACTCCTGCACAAGCGGTTCGAAGTCGACTTTGGCATCCTGCGTGCCGAGAAAACTCAAACCGAAATCCGCCTCGCCATTGACCACTGCACTCAACACATCGTGCGCGCTGGAGTCGAGCACCTTGACCTTGATCCGCGGGAACTGCTGGTGATAGCGCGCGATGACCCGTGGCATGAAGTAGTACGCCGCCGACGGCACACAAGCGACGGTGACATGGCCCAGCCGCGTCGACGCCACTTCGCTGATGCCCAGCAATGCCACGTCAAGATCATCGAGCAAGCGTTCGACACTGGGCATGAAACCGCGCCCGGCCTGGGTCAGGCTGACCTTGCGCGTGGTGCGCTCGAAGAGTTTGACACCCAGCGCGTCTTCGAGCTTTTCGATGCGCCGGCTCAGCGCCGGTTGCGACAGGCGCACGGTGTCGGCGGCCTTGCGAAAACTGCCCTGCTCGACCACCGCGCGAAAGGCTTGCAGGTCGTTGAGGTCGAAGTTGATGGCCATGGCGGTTCCGGAAATTGATGCGCAGGGGTTATAAATGTAACCATTTGATGCAAATTATTACAGCCACAAAGCAAACCCCCTGTAGGAGTGAGCCTCGCGATAGCGGTGAATCAGTCACCGATGATGTCGAATGACCCACCGCTATCGCGAGCAGGCTCACTCCTACAAGGGATCTTTGGTGGATGAAAAGTCGCTGCAACCCTTATCCTTGTCGCCCTCCGCCGTACCGTTGTCAGGAGTTGACCCATGCCCCATGAAGGCAATCTGTTGCAAGCCGCTGTCGTGTTTTTGTTCGCGGCGGTGCTCACCGTGCCTTTGGCCAAGCGTCTGCAACTGGGCGCGGTGCTCGGTTATCTGTTCGCCGGGGTGATCATCGGCCCATCGGTGCTCGGCCTGATCGGCAACCCGCAGAGCGTGGCGCATATTTCCGAACTGGGCGTGGTGTTACTGCTGTTCATCATTGGTCTGGAGCTGTCGCCGCGACGCTTGTGGGTGATGCGCAAATCGGTGTTTGGCGTCGGCCTGGCGCAGGTGTTGCTGACCGCATCGGTAATTGGCGTGCTGGCGTTGTCGGTGTTTGGCCAACCGCTGAACAGCGCGATTGTGCTGGGTCTCGGCCTGGCACTCTCCTCTACCGCGTTCGGCCTGCAGAGCCTGGCCGAGCGCAAGGAACTGACCAGCCCCCACGGGCGGCTGGCGTTTGCGATTCTGTTGTTCCAGGACATCGCCGCGATCCCATTGATTGCCTTGGTGCCGATGCTCGCCGGCGTCGATCACCACACCAGTACCGCCGACGATATCCGTCACAGTCTGCAGGTGCTCGGAGGCATCGCCGTTGTGGTGATCGGCGGACGTTATCTGTTGCGGCCGGTGTTTCGCGTGGTGGCGAAAACCGGTCTGCCGGAAGTGTCGACGGCCACGGCGTTGCTGGTGGTGATCGGCACCGCGTGGTTGATGGATCTGGTCGGTGTGTCGATGGCATTGGGCGCGTTTCTCGCCGGCCTGCTGCTGGCGGATTCGGAGTATCGGCATGAGCTGGAAGCGCAGATCGAACCGTTCAAAGGCCTGCTGCTCGGGTTGTTTTTCATCAGCGTCGGCATGGGCGCCAACCTGAGTCTGCTGCTCAGTGCGCCGGTTACGGTGCTGGGGCTGACGCTGCTGTTGATCGGTCTGAAATTGCCGCTGCTGTTTGTGGTTGGACGGCTGGCTGGCGGCTTGAACAAGATCAGTGCGATTCGCCTCGGCATCGTTTTGGCGGCCGGCGGTGAGTTCGCTTTCGTGGTGTTCAAGATCGGTCGCGATCAGGGCCTGTTCGAGCCGCGTCTCTACGATCTGCTGGTGCTGACCATCACCCTGTCGATGGCGGTGACGCCGTTGCTGCTGTTGCTTTGCGCGCGGCTGGTCAGCCCGAAAGTGCAGCCGGTGGAAGTGCCGGAGAAATTCCGCGAAATCGATACCGAAGCACCGCGCGTGGTGATCGCCGGCATGGGTCGGATGGGCCAGATCGTCGCGCGGATTTTGCGCGCGCAAAATATCAATTTCGTCGCGCTGGATACGTCGGTGGAAACCATCGAACTGTCGCGCAGTTTCGGCGGTGTGCCGGTGTTTTATGGCGACCCGATGCGCCCGGAAATCCTTCATGCAGCAAAGGTCGGCGAGGCGGAATATTTTGTGATTGCCACCGACGATCCGGACACCAACATCAAGACCGCCGAAGTGGTGCGCAAGCTTTATCCGCACATGAAAATCATCGCCCGCGCACGCAACCGCCAGCACGTACATCGCTTGATGGATGTCGGCGCCGAAGCGATTCGGGAAACCTATTATTCGAGCCTGGAAATGAGCCGGCGCACCTTGGTCGGGCTCGGTCTGACCCAAGCCCAGGCCGATGCGCGAATCAAGCGCTTCAAGCACCACGACGAACAGGTGCTGGAGGCGCAGCACGCGGTCTACGACGACGAGGCCAAAGTCCTCCAGACCGCTCAGGAAGCCCGGGCGGAACTGGCCAAACTGTTCGAGTCGGATCAGCTGGAAGAGCAAGCGCGCAACACCTGACTGCTTTGCACAGAACCAAATGTGGGAGCCAGCCTGCTGGCGATGACGGTGTTTCAGACAACACATCTGAAACAGACAGACCGCTATCGCGAGCAGGCTCGCTCCTACACTGATTCCGGGTTTGCCGGAAATCTCCCTGTACTCCAAGAACCTGTGGGAGCCAGCCTGCTGGCGATGACGGTGTTTCAGACAACACATCTGAAACAGACAAACCGCTATCGCGAGCAGGCTCGCTCAGGGAATCGGGGTCAGGCCAGTTCCAGCGCCGGCGCTTTTTCGACCGCTGTCAGTGCAAACCGATCCGCCAGAAACGGGGCGATATCCAGCGGTAGCGGCTCGTCATTCACCAATTTGTCGAGCAATACGCCGGTGATTGCCGAGGTGAGGATGCCGGTGCGGAAATGCCCGCAAGCATTCAGGTAACCCTCCACGCCTCGCATCGGCCCGAGGATCGGCAGTTCGTCCGGCGAGCCCGGTCGCAGCCCGGCCCAGGTGCGCTTGAGGTTGATGTCGGCCAGTTCCGGCAGGCAGCGCACCGCGCCCTGCACCAGCCCGGCGATTTCCGGGTAGGTGGTGGTGACGTCGAAGCCCTTGTCTTCGGTGGTGCTGCCGATGAGGATTTCGCCGTTGTCCTTTTGCGCCACGTAGCAGTCGCTGGTGGTCAGGCAGCCGTTGAGGATCTTCGGCATGCGTTCGGTCAGCAGTATTTGACCTTTGACCGGTTTCACCGGAATGCGAATCCCGGTGGCCCATTCACTCAGATCCGCCGCCCAGGCACCCGCTGCGTTGATCAGCGTCTTGCAGTGAAACACACCCTCCTCGCTCGTTTGCACCCCGGTCACCCGCGTGCCGTGATGCAACACACCGGTGACATTGGTGTTGACGAAGATATCCACGCCGTTCTGCCGCGCGCCTTCCATGTAGGCATCGGCAAGGCGGAACGGGCTGACCTGATGGTCGCAGAGGAACTCCAGCGCCCCGCGCGCCTCATGGCTGACGCTCGGTTCGGCGGCGCGTAATGCAGCCTGATCGAGCCAGCGCACCTGATCGGCCAGATGCGGAATGCAACCGACGATGTGCTCGGCGTAGAGCCGGTCCTCGTCGTCATAAATGACGAATTTCAGCCCGGTCCTTTCGAACTTGAAATCCATCCCGTGATTATCTTTCAGCTCGCGGTGCAACGCCGGGTACAGCGCGTTGGACTGCAAGGCAAAATCGAAGAACGATTCCGGCAGGATGTGCGGCGTGCTCGCATCCACCGCCACCGCCGCGCCCTGGGTTTCGCGCTTGCGATTGGCCGACATCATGCGAAAGAAAATCACCCCGCAACCGAGGCCGACCGACTCGCCGATGGCCCACAAACCACCGGCGGACGCGCGGGTGGCGTTGCCGGGGCGCTTGGCGTCGATCAGCGCAATCTTCAGGTTTTTGCGTTTGGACAATTGATAGGCGCAGGACGCCCCGATCACGCCGCCACCGGCAATGACCACGTCGTAGAACTTACTCATGGGCAGCGGCCTCCGTGCCGACAGGCTGAAATGCGGAAAAAGGAATCGGATCAATCGGGAAGCGCGGACGCAGCCAGCCGACATCCTTGCGACCGGTGGCCTGGCGCAGACGATCGCTGCAGTAGCCGACGCACATACGCCCCTGGCAATCGCCCATGCTCACACGGGTGCGCATTTTCAGGCTGGCGATGTCTTGCACGCCCTGCTCGAGCGCCCGATCGATGTCGGCACGGGTGGCGTTCTCGCAACGGCAGATGACCGTGTCGGCGGCAGGCAACGTGGTCTGGCCGACGCCGCGAGCGGTGTAGCGATCCACCGCCGCACGAAAGCGCACGATGGCCTTGAGTTTGCCCAAGTAGCGGTCGCGGCGCACCCGCGCCAGTTCTTCTTCGAGCACGCCGCGTTGCAGCAGGATCGATGTGGCGGCGATCCGACCGGCGAGCATCGCCGCTTCACCGCCACGAATGCCGCCCATGTCGCCGGCCAGATGCACGTGCGGTTCGTTGCTTTGCTGCCAGATATTGGCGTTGGCACGCAGGTAACCGTCGTCACTGAAACCGTGATCAAGGCCCATCTGCTGGCTTAATTGCGTGCGCGGGATAAAGCCGTAACCGACCGCAAGGGTCTGCGCTTCGAAGCGCTCGACGCGGCTCAGGTCCGGTTCCCAGGTCGCCGAATACGGCGCAACGCTGACGCTTTTCAGTTCGCCCTCGCCGTGCGCCTCGACCACGCCCCAGCCGTATTGCATGGGGATGCCGTGCAGTTTCAGGTACGCGAGCATGCTCAAGCCATCGAGAAACAGCTGCGGTTTGTTCAGCAGCGCCAGACTTTCCCGGGCGATCTTGCCGAATGCGCAGGCCTCATACACGCCCGCGACGCGCACGCCAGACGCATGCAGTTGCGTCGCCACCAGCGGCAACAGCGGCCCGGTGCCGGCAATGATGACCGGCCCCTGCGGCTTGACCACGCCACTTTTGATCTGCAACTGCAGGCCGCCCAGCATGATCACTCCCGGCAACGTCCAGCCGGGAAACGGCACGCTGCGCTCGTGACAACCGGCCGATAACAGCAACTGTGGGTATTCGATCTCGTGCAGTTGCTCGTCGCCATCGAGCACTACTAACGCGCGAGTGCCTTCGGCGCCGACCACGCGATGGTTGAGACGCACGTCGATCAGTCCGGCCTGTTCCTGAAACTCGCCGTGCAGCTTGCCCAGCGCCTCAGCGTAACGTGGGCCCAGATAGTCCAGTTGCACGCCGTCACGCAGCGGCCCGCGATACACCACGCCGCCGAGGCGCGACGCTTCTTCGAGCAAGGTGCAGCGCACGCCGTGACGGGCCAGTTCGATGGCGGCGGCCATCCCGGCGGGGCCACCGCCGACAATCACCGGTTGCAGGCTCATACGACCTCCTGCGCGGTGATGCGATTGACCTGGGTTTGAATCTGCATGCCGTCGCGCACCACGGTCTGGCAGGCGCGGCGTTTGTGCCGACCGTTGATCCGCACCAGACAGCATTGGCACACGCCCATGCCGCAGTAGGCGCCGCTGATCTGGTTGTGATCGTTGCGGGCAATCTGGCGCAAGCCGAGGGATTGAATGACGCTGAGGACGGTTTCGCCGATGGCAGCGGTGACAGGCTGGCCGTTGATGTGCACAGTCATGTCCGCCTGCACCAAAGGCTGGATATCGAAGGATCTTTCTAGGCAGTTCATTGCAGTGTTCGTCCGTGAAAAATTCAGAAGAGTGTTGCGCCAGCTCCTTGCTGCACTACACCGTGCCGTCCCGTTTTTAATACGTTCAGGGGGACGTGCGGTACTCCGTCAGCGCAACAAAGTGCGCGCGGAAACAATGTAGTCGATACCGCGGCAAAAAGATTGGATCCATTCAAGGTAAGGGGTATCGCGAAGGGAAATATTGATCCAGAGCAGGCCAGGCAGCAGAAAGTAAAAAGCCGCTTTCACCCGAAGATGAAAGCGGCCGAGGCATCCTGCCTCAGAGGGGTCAGTGCACGAACAGGGCGATCAGAATAATGATCGGAATAGGCACGCCGAGAAAAAACAGCAGTAATGAGCGCATGGTTTTGCTCCTTGTTTAACGGACGGGAGTGGTCGTGGTGTAGGTGTCAACTTCGACGTATTCCACTGCGTCGCGACGACGACCGCCAAACGTGGCGGCGAGGCTGGCGAAGAACGCACCGGCCAGCAGCGCGACGAACATCCACAGCGAGGTGTAGGCAGCGACTTTGGCGGCGGTGTCGGCGGCTTGCTGAGCTTTCGTTTTGGCGTCGGCGATGGCTTTCTGCGTGTTGGCGTAGATCTCGTCGACACGACGTTCAGCATCGGCCTGGCTCAGGTTGGTTCGCTGGGCGACCAATTGTGCGAGGTAGGTGCGGTCTTCCGGGCTGAGCTGACCGTTGGCAAGGCTCTGAGTGAAGATGCGGGTCACGGTGCCGCGAGCGGCGTCATCGCTGACGGCGGCAGGACGATCATCGCGGAACAGGCTATCGACGAAATAGCCGTACTGATCGCTGTCAGTGTTGGCAGCAGCCGAACCGGCCGCCTGACTCATCGCACCGGCAGCACCGCCGACGACATTGGCACCCGCCTGCACACCGCCGCTGACGACGCTGCTGACCGAACCGACCACCAGCATCGCGGTGACCAGCGTAGCTACACACCAGGCGAGAAAACCGTGCGCGGTGTCGCGGAAATACACCTCGTCACCGTGCATGTTCGCCCACTTCACTCGCAGGCGACCGGCGATGTAGCCGCCCATCCCGGAAGCGATGATCTGCGTCACCGCCAGCCAGACGATCGTCGAAATACCCAGACCCTTAGCGCTGACGCCCTCACCGGCCCACGGTGAAACAGCGGAAAAACCCAGACCGAAGCCGAGCAACACCAGGATCATCGACAACGCCGCAGCCGCCGCAGCGCCCGCAAAGATCGCGCCCCAGGACACACCTGATACGCTGCTTGATTCTTCAACGGCAGAATAAATTCCATCAGAAGATCTGTTCATTGTTGTTCTGCTCCAGGCATGAAAAATGATGTTACAAGTACTCAACTGAGCAATTGCAGCGACCGTGCCAGTCGTCAGAACAAAATAAACGTAGCGTTTTCAATCAGTTAGAAAAGATGAACTTCCTCAGGCCATGCAAAATGCAACAAGCGCATGTTAAAGGCGGGTTTTCTGCACTGGCAGAAGGGTTTATTTGCGTTTGTAGCTCTTGTTACCGCTTGGCGTGAGGCAATACACCCCGCCACGTGGGCCAGTGCAAAACGAACCGGTGCCACAGGCGCAGCCATCGTCGCTTTGCAGAAAATTCTGCGGACGCGCCTGCTGACGCTCGCCAAACATTGCCGCACAGCTCTTTTTCGAGCCACTGATGGAGCCGTCATTGCACAGGAACAGGTCACCGTCGCAGCGATTGATCCCGCCCTTTTTCCCGGAACACGGAGTATTGGCGGCCAACGCTGGAGCGCCAAATAGCACCAGCAGCAAACCGGTCATCGGCATCCAGCCAGGGCAAATGAATTTACGCACGGCACCACTCCTGTGAGAAATTATGGCCAGATGATATCAATGTTTCGTTTATCTCACCCCAGTTACCGGCCCACTGGCCGAAGCAACATGAAAGTTAATTTAAAGCGTCACGGAAATTTCTTGGCAAAATGCTGCCATTCCGTTTGAACCGATCAGCAGGCCTGCCTATGACTCGTATCTTGACCATCGAAGACGACGCCGTGACCGCCCGGGAGATCGTCGCCGAACTCAGCAGCCACGGGCTCGACGTCGACTGGGTTGACAATGGCCGCGAAGGGCTCGACCGCGCCGTGAGCGGCAATTACGACCTGATCACCCTCGACCGCATGTTGCCCGAGCTGGACGGCCTGGCCATCGTCACCACCCTGCGCACCATGGGCGTGGCGACGCCGATTCTGATGATCAGCGCCCTCTCAGACGTTGACGAGCGGGTGCGGGGTTTGCGCGCCGGCGGTGACGATTACCTGACCAAGCCGTTCGCCACCGACGAGATGGCCGCGCGGGTCGAAGTGCTGTTGCGCCGCCAGACCAGCGTCGCCACGCAAGCGACGACGCTGCAGGTCGCCGACCTCGAACTGGATCTGATCAGCCACGAAGCGCGCCGTGCCGACCAAGTGCTGACGCTGCTGCCGACCGAGTACAAACTGCTCGAATTCCTCATGCGCAACAGCGGCCAGATTCTTTCGCGAATGATGATTTTCGAAGAGGTCTGGGGCTATCACTTCGACCCCGGCACCAACCTGATCGACGTGCACATCGGCCGCCTGCGCAAGAAAATCGACGCCGCTGGCCACGTTCCGCTGATCCGCACGGTACGGGGCTCCGGCTATGTCATTGCCGAACCCGTCTGACGGCTGGCGCTCTTCCAGCAGCCGCTTGCTGGCGCTGTACAGTTCGCTGTTCGTGGCCTGGAGCGCGATCCTCATGGGGGTCATGTATTACGAGGTGTCGGGCTATCTCGACAACCTCGCCAAGCATTCGCTGATGCAACGCCAGCACCTGTTTTCACATTTTCGCGGTGAGCAACTGGAAGACGCCCTCGCCGCCAGCATGACCTTCGATATTCGAGGCATCGACGCCTACGGCCTGTTCAGCGCCGACGGCGTTTACCTCGGCGGCGCACTGCAACAGATCCCCGAAGGCCTGCCGCTGGATGGCAAGATCCACATGCTCGCCGACTGCGCCGATTCCGACGATCCGACCCTGCCGAGTGACAGCTGCGATGCCGTCGCCACGCAAACCCGCGATGGCCGCTGGCTGGTTTTGTTGCGCGACAACGGTTCGCTGTTCGCGGTGACGCGGATCATTTTGCATGCGTTGTTCTGGGGGGTGTCGCTGACCATCCTGCCGGGTGTCGCCGGATGGCATTTGCTGCGGCGCCGACCGTTGCGACGGATTCGGGCGATTCAGGACAGCGCCCAGGCAATCGTCGCGGGTGATCTGACCCATCGTTTGCCGCTGTCCAACCGCCGCGATGAGCTGGACATGCTCGCGGCCATCGTCAACGCGATGCTGGAGCGCATCGAGCGGCTGATGAATGAAGTCAAAGGCGTCTGCGACAACATCGCCCATGACTTGCGTACGCCGCTGACCCGCCTGCGCGCGCAGTTGTATCGCATGCAGCAACAGGCCGGCGAAGGCTCGCAGGAAGCGGCCCAACTGGATCTGGTGCTGGCCGAAGCGGATACGCTGATGGCGCGGTTTCGCGGCTTGCTGCGAATTTCCGAACTGGAAGATCGTCAGCGCCGCTCGGGCTTCGTGCAGCTCGACCCGGTGCAATTGCTCGAAGAACTGCATGAGTTTTACTTGCCACTCGCCGAAGAAGGCGAGCTGCGTTTCGAGCTGAACATGCCGGAAACCCTGCCGCCGCTCAATGGTGATCGGGCGTTGCTGTTCGAGGCACTGGCGAATCTGTTGAGCAATTCGATCAAGTTCACCCCGCCCGGCGGCACGGTGCTGCTTCGAGGGGTGAATGCCGCTGGGCGGACACAGATCGAGGTGCACGACTCGGGGCCGGGGATTCCTGAGGCGGAACGTGAGGCGGTGTTCCAACGATTTTATCGCGCCGAGGGTGGGCAACCGAAGAGCGGTTTTGGCCTTGGCTTATCGATCGTCGCAGCGATTGTCAGCCTGCATGGCTTCAGCCTGCACGTGAGCAGCAGCGACCTGGGCGGGGCGAAACTGCTGCTCGATTGCAGGCAGAGCCTGATCGGTAATTCCTGATCAACTTTTGAAATGCAATCCATGTGGGAGCCAGCCTGCTGGCGATGGCGGTGTGTCAGTCAACGGATGCGTTGAATGATCGATCGCCATCGCCAGCAGCTAGCTCCCCCAGGTTTTCGCGTTGGATGATCAAGCCGGGTAATTGGCGCGCAATGCGTCCAGTCCACCCTGGTAAATGCCGTTGAACAGCGCCACCACTTCCTCATCGCTCACGCCCACGGCAGTAAATCGTCCCGACCAGGTCACCCGTGCGCCCTGCCCCTGGGCCTCGACCTTGAGCGTGGCCAGATAATCAGTTGCCGGAAACGGCGCCTGTTCGATCGAATAGCTGTACGTCATGGCGGCGTTATCGAAGGTTTGCAGGCGCTCGATCACCACGCCGCCGTCAGCGGTTTTCAGGCTGCGCACACGTCCGCCGTCGGTCAGGGTGCTTTCGGTAATGAGTGGCAGCCAGTCGGGCAGCGTGTTGAAGCCGCCGATCAATTGCCAGACCTGATCGGCCGAAGCCGGGATATCGATGGTTGCAGAAGCGGTTGCCATGGAAGTGGGCTCTGTAGTCCGTTCAAATATTGTAGCCCCTCATCGGAGCGCCGCCCGCCTAGCCCTCTCCCGAGGGAGAGGGAACCGATCGGGGATATTAACGATGTGCGCCGACATGGAAGATTCGCTCTGAATCCATAATCGCTCAGGTCGTTCAGGTCGGCGTCTGACGCGGCAAAACTCGGTCAGTCCCCTCTCCCTCCGGGAGAGGGTTAGGGTGAGGGTTTTTTTTCAGTTCTCCAACAACCGCAGCAAACCCTGACCATCAACCTCAACCCTGATCGCGTCATAACTGGCGATCGTCGCATGCGCGGTTTCCAGCGGATGCTGATGAGTCGTGGTAATGATCATCAACGGCGCACCTGCCGCTTCCGCTGCCTGAATGCCCACTGCCGCGTCCTCGAATATCAGGCAATTACCCGGTTCAACCCCGAGGCGTTGCGCCGCCAAGCGATACCCCGCCGGATCCGGCTTGCCGGCCTTGACGTCCTCCGCCGTAATCAACACCGCAGGTGCGGCAATGCCGGCGGCGGCCATGCGCCGCAACGCCAGATCCCGCGGTGCCGACGTGACCATCGCCCAGCGCTGCGCCGGCAGACTGTTGAGAAACGCCGCGGCGCCGGGAATCTCGACGATGCCTTCGACGTCATCAATTTCCGCAGCGGTAATGAACGCCGCTTGCGCTTCGGCATCCACCCCCGGCAGGTTCAGACGGGTGATGGTGTCGATCGCCCGCGCACCGTGGATGGTCGGCAAAAACGCTTCGACATCGACGTCATGGCGTACTGCCCAGGCCGACCAGATGCGCTCTGCAGCGGCGATGGAATTGAGCACGGTGCCGTCCATGTCGAACAGGAACGCACCGAACGCGCGGTCGAAAACAGAAGTTTCAGCAGACAAAAGGGCAAATCCTCTGACAGGGGGGCGGGCAAATTCGCCCGCCAATGTAGCATCTGTCAATGCAGTTGCGGCGCCTTGGACTTGAACGCGTTTTCCACACAGTCGAGCAACTGACCGATCGCCCACGGCTTCTTGATGAATGCCACCGAATGCTTGACCCCCGAGGTTTCCGGGGTCTCATAACCGGACATGACCATCACCGGTTTTTCCGGCCAGCGGTCACCGACCAGATTGGCCAGGTCGGCGCCGTTGAGCGTGCCGGGCATGGTGATGTCGGTCAGTAACAGCGCAACGTCTGCTGCATGTTTTTCCAGATACAGTGAAGCTGCGTCAGCGCTGGTTTGCGGTTCGACCTTGAACCCTTCCTCCTGAAGAATTTCGCAAAGAAACTCCAGAATCAACGGATCGTCTTCCACTACCAGAATCAACCCGCCAGGAAGGTGCGCGCTCGACGTAGGTGTAGGGCACATGAACAGCACTCCCCCGAATTACATTTTCGATTAGCGGTTTGGATCCGCTGCTTAACTGGTATGAGCAGTGGGCTCTGTAGAAATTCACTTTTGATACAGGACTTTTCGACAACGAGCTTTTCAGCGGTTATGGATCAACGTTCGCAACCTGGCAATTGTGGTTAAAATGCCGGCCCATTCTGCTTGCCGATCCTGCCCGATGACCCCTGAAGCCCTCGCCACCCTCCACGCCCATTTGCTGCCGGCACTTGCCGCCGCCCCTGGCGAAACCCGTCGCCTGTTTCATGGACGCGGGCGCTGCTGGCCGGGGCTGGAGCAGTTGACGGTGGACTGGTTGCAAGGCGTGGTGCTGGTGTCGCTGTTCAAGGAACCGGCACCTGAACAACTGGAAGATCTGAAGCGCTTGCTGCTCGAGATCACTGCGGGGGACGAATGGCGACAGTGCGGCGCGCACACCTTGTTGATCCAGCATCGCTACTTGCCACAAAGCACCGCCGAATGGCTGCTCGGCGACGAGATCGAGGAAATGACCATCGTCGAGGGCGGCCTGCAGTACCGCGTCGATCTGGGGCGCAAGCAGAACGCCGGGCTGTTTCTCGACATGCGTTACGGGCGCGACTGGGTGCGCGAACAGGCCAGCGGCAAACGCATTCTCAATCTGTTTGCCTACACCTGCGGTTTCTCGGTCGCGGCCATTGCGGGCGGCGCCAGCCATGTGGTCAACCTCGACATGTCGCGCGCGGCGCTGAGCCGTGGACGCGACAATCATCGCCTGAACGGCCATGACCTGAGCAAGGTCAGTTTCCTCGGCCACGATCTGTTCAAGTCCTGGGGCAAGGTGATCAACAGCGGCCCGTACGATCTGGTGATCATCGATCCACCCTCGTTTCAGAAAGGCAGTTTCCTGCTGACCAAGGATTACCAGCGCGTGCTGCGGCGCCTGCCGGAACTGCTCACGGCGCAGGGCAGCGTACTGGCGTGCATGAACGACCCGGCGTTCGGCTCGGACTTTCTGATCGATGGCGTGACACGGGAAGCGCCGGGATTGCGCTTTGAGCAACGGCTGGATAATCCGCCGGAGTTTCCGGACATCGATGCGGAGAGCGGCCTGAAGGCGCTGGTTTTCCAGCGCAACGACTGACTTCCTGACGACGCCCCCCTTGTGGGAGCGACCCTGCTCGCGAAAGCGTTCTATCAGTCGCAGCGATGTTGACTGAGCTAGCGCATTCGCGAGCAGGCTCGCTCCCACAGGGTCAGCGTTTTGCTTCAGAAATTTGGCGAGTCGCGCAAACAGCCTGGGGTGTCCATTGACTGCCATTCCCCTTGCGCAAAATCAGTCGGGCAACGCCGAGTCAGCGCGAATCGAGCGCCATGCGGCTTGCGCCAGCACCTGGCGATATTCCATCGGACTGCCCTTGACCCGCCCCGCCAGCCACGCCCGGCAATAGCTGTCAGCCTGGCCGATGATCAGCGATGGCAATAATTCGAAGGGCAACTCACGCAATTCGCTAATGCGTCCGGATTCGCCGAGCCATTCGCGCAGACGCCGATTGCGCGTTTTGTTGCGCTCGGCCAACTCATCCTTGAACGGCCCCTTGGTCACGGCAAATCGCGCGTGATACTGGAAGCGCGCCCATTGTGGCTGGCGCTCGACCCAATCCAGATAGCTGAACACCAACGCCTGCACGCCCTCTTCGGTGCTTTTCGCGGCATCCAGATATTCATCGCGCAGCCGCGTCTGGTCCTCCAGCGCCGTGAAAAACAGCGCCGCGACCAAGCCTTCCTTGTTGCCGAAATGGTGATAGATCGCGCCGACGCTGGTGTCGCACTCGGCACGAATCATCTCGATGGTGGTGGCCTCGATTCCCTGCTCGTTGAACAGATTCAGCGCCTTGCGAAAGATGTCGCGCTTAAGTTCGGCCCGCCGGCCGGGGTAACTGCGTTCAAGTAGATCTGCGGTGTCCATGCTGCTCAGAGCCCGAAAAATGAAAATGGAAGACACGCTCGTGCCCAAGAAAAAAGCCTGCACAGGTTGACAGATTTCACGCAGACAGAATACCGTTCCGTTACGGAATATTATTCTGTAACGGAATATCGTTCTGCCAAACCACTTATCGCGAGGCGTTTCCCATGAGTCAATCTCTCAGCATGTTCAACAGCGTCGGCTCCGATGCCTTCAGCAAGATGGCCTGCCAGTTCGCCCCTTACTTCAGCACGATCAACCCAGTGATCAGCGAACTGCGCCCGAACGCCGCCACCGTTCACGTGCCGTTTCGCAAGGAAATCACCAACCACCTCGGCACGGTCCATGCGATTGCCATGTGCAACGCGGCAGAACTCGCTGGCGGCATGATGACCGACGTCTCGATCCCGGACGGCGCGCGCTGGATTCCCAAAGGCATGACCGTGGAATACCTGGCCAAGGCCAAAACCGACGTGACGGCAGTGGCCAGCGCTGAAGGCGTGGATTGGCAAAGCGAGGGCGACAAGGTGGTGACCGTCGATATTCACGATACCGAGGGCAAAAAGGTCTTCACGGCGCGAATTACCATGAATGTGAAGCTTGGCTGAATAGCCGGACTGGCTGCGGATTGAGTGTTGATCGTTCCCACGCTCCGCGTGGGAATGCAGCCCCGGACGCTCTGCGTCCATAGCGTGACGCAAAGCGTCATGCGGGGTACGCCGAGCAACTCAGTGCAGCGTCAGCCGCTGGCGGACGAATTCCTCGGTATGCCGGGTGGTCTGATCCAGATGCCGGTCACGCTGTTTCTCGGCGTCGAGCATGGCGCGCTTGCCGTTTTTCTGCAGCAGATAGGTATGAATCTGCTGAACCTCGAGCGAGCGATAAATCGGGGTGGTATCGATAAATCCGCGCAGGCCGTTGCTGCGATAGTGCCGGGTGCTCATCAGTACCTGGGTTTCGCGCGAGCCGATTACCTCAAAGCCCAGCGCCTCGAAATACGGGACCTTGCCAACGCTGCACGTCAGTTCGGCATGCGGGTATCGCCCGACCATTTCGCCGATCATCGCCCGCGCCACACCCTGGCGCCGATGCCCTTCGCGCACGGCCATGTAGGCGACGCTGCACGCTTCCCAGTCGCCCTGCACCGGCAGGTACAGAAGAAAGCCGATGACCTGCGCCGGATCGTCCTCGTCAGTCGCCACCAGCAATTCCACCTCGGTGCCCTTCTCGCCGTTCAATGCCTCGAGATACAGATGCACCTCATAACCCACCGCGTACTGATAGACGTTGTAGAGCAGGTTGCTCGGGCCAAGGCCGACTGCGCTGATGTCGGTCAGGTAGTCGACGAC
The DNA here is from genome assembly GCF_055484735.1 of Pseudomonas sp. 15C. Taxonomy (NCBI): domain Bacteria; kingdom Pseudomonadati; phylum Pseudomonadota; class Gammaproteobacteria; order Pseudomonadales; family Pseudomonadaceae; genus Pseudomonas; species Pseudomonas sp. 15C. The sequence goes on from NZ_JBUDGD010000017.1 coordinate 71,917, forward strand.
CATTTGCAGAATCTGGCTATTGACGCCTTCGGGGCATGGGGTCTTGTAGTGGGTGATGCGTGGCATGACAGGCGAACTCCGGCGGAAAACCGCGACATCATACCTTGTGGATCGACAGAATCTGCTGATGGCAGCTTACCGTCACTGCTGTGGCGCCACGACCTTGAATCTGATCGCGATCTCTCTGGATACCACCGAGTCTGCCCACTCCCCCGCGCCGAGGCGAAACTCGTCGCGATTGAGGATCATCTCGCCGTCGAACACACCGATGCCGCTGCCCGGTTTCAATTCCACCGGCACCTGCACATCGCGCGTCATGCCTTTGAGGGTGAGCTGGCCGTCGATCAGATAGCGATGCTCGGCCACTTCGGTGAAACGCGTCGACTGAAACACCGCTACAGGAAATTGTGCAGTATCGAACCACGCCGGTTTCACCAGTTCGGTGTTGGCGTCTTCACTGCCGGCATCGATGCTGGTGAGATCGATATGCAGCGTGGTCCGGGCGTCACCGAGGCGGGCGCTGTCAAAATCCAGCGCCGCCTCGAACTTGCCGAAGGTGCCGTACATCGGCGCGCCCATTTGCCTGTAGGTAAAGCTGATCTGGCTGGCGGTGGTATTGACCCGATTGTACTCAACGGCCTGCGCAGCAGTCGTGGCGCACAGGCAAAACGCGGCAGCCAGCAGCAATCGGATCGACATTGACATTCTCCAGGCTGGGCTCGCTATCGGACGCCTCGATTGACTTTAAGCAAACAACCGTCGTTACGCCAACCCTCGCCGGGCTAAACCAACCGCTCGATCTTCTGATGCCGCCAGACCAGTTTGTAATACAGGGTTTGCAGCACCAGCATGCCCAGATACGCTACCGGGAACGCCATCCACACACCCTGCAATCCAAATTGCCCGTCGAGCCAGTACGCCGCCGGCAGTTGCACGCCGACGACGCAGATGATCGCAATGGCCACCGGCACCAGCACCGTACCGCTGGCGCGCATGATGCCGCCGATGATCGCCTGGAAGCCGAACACCAACAGGCTCCACAACATGATGTGCAACAGATGCTCGGCCATCGCCCGGGTCGAGTCATCGGTAAGGAACAGCCCGAGCAACCAGTGCGACAACAAATAGCCGATGACAATCAAACCACCGGTCAGGCACACGTTGATCACAAGGCCCGTGCGCAGGATCGGGCCCATGCGCTCCAGCCGTCCGGCACCAATGGCCTGCGCACCGAGAATCGATGCGGTGATCGCGATCGACAACGCCGGAAACTGCACGTAATTGACGATCTGCGTCACCGCGCCATAGGCCGCTGTCGCTTGCGAGCCGTGCTGGTTGACCAGTGCCAGAATTACCAGCTCCGACAGCGACAGCACGATCATCTGCACACCGGTCGGCAGGCCAATGCGCAGCACCTTGCCGAGAATCGCCCGGTCGAGTCGCAGGGCGGCAAAAAACTCCCGGTCCGGCGCCAGCGGATGCCCCTTGCGAATCAAGCGCCACGCCAGCCACGCCATCGCCGACAGGTTACCGGCCAGCCCGGCATAAGCTGCGCTCTGAATGCCCAGTTGCGGCAAGCCGAACCAGCCGCGAATCAGTGCCGGCGTCAGCGCCAGCCCGACGCAGGTCGAGACCATCAGCGCCAGCAGCGGGGACAGCGTATCGCTGACCCCGCGCAGCAATTGCGTAAACAGCACGAACACCAGGAGTGACGGCAGAATCCACAGCATTACATGGGCGTACTCCACCGCATCATCGAGTACATCCGCCGGCGTTCCCAGCCCGGTCAGCGCCTGTCGCGCAAACACGCTGCCGAGCACCGCCGCCAGCAAACCGATCAATACGCCCAGCAACAGCGTCGCGCCGGCAATTGCCTTGACCATGTGCGGTTCCCGCGCGCCCCAGGCCTGGCCGATCAGCACACCCGCCCCGGCACCGAGGCCGATCACCAACGCAATGAAAAAGAACACCACCGGAAACATCCCCGACACCGCCGCCAGTGCCTGGGTGCCGAGCATCTGGCCGATGTAGATGCTGTTGACCGTGCCCGACATCGATTGCAGAAAATTCGACAGTACCATCGGCGCAAGGAACAGCAGATAGGTTTGCCAGAGCGGGCGGTGGTTGGCGACTTGCATTGAGGGGAGGTCCATCTCTACGGCGGGAGGGGTTGATGGAGGATAGCTTCGATGAGTTGCGAGCGGTGTGCAATTAACATTTCCGTTCGCTGTTTATCAGCGGTTCAAACATCGGCTAAACAATCGCTGACGGTAGTAGGTAGCGTGTCACGGGCTGTGGTAAACAACACGCACGCCCATTTTCCGCTTGAGGTCTGTTCATGCCGCACGTTGCCAATTTGCTGACCGCTACACTTCTCACCCTGCTCGCCACCACCGTTCACGCCGCCGCGCCCGCCGAAACCTTGAAGCCGTTGGTGCAGACGCTGAACGAACGCCTGAACATCGGTGACCTCGTGGCGCTGACCAAATGGGACAGCGGCAAGCCGATCCAGGACAGCCCGCGTGAAGCGCAGGTCATCGCCAATGCACAGACGCTTGCCACAGAACGCCAACTCGACCCGCAAGACGTTGCGCAATTGCTCGCCGCGCAAATGGAGGCGAACAAGCTGGTGCAGTACGGTCTGCTCGCGAAATGGCAAGCCGCCGGTGCCGCGCCGGACACGCCGCGCCCTGATCTGGGCAAGCAGATCCGTCCACGTCTGGATGAGTTGCAAACACGGCTGCTGCAACAGTACGCCGACTTCGCGCCGTATCGTCATGACGCCGATTGCCCAAAATGGCTGGCCAATGCCCGCAACGGCCTGACCCCGGATGCGCTGCATGATCTGGCGTTGACCCGTGCGACCGGTGAGCTGTGCATTCGGCCGGTAGCGCCATAATCAGCAGCGTACGCAGCTCTTCCAAAAGCACAGGCAAGCGAACCTGAGACTGCCGGGCAATCCACACGCGACTGGCCCCCGCCGCCCATTGCGCATACCATTCGCCGACAAAAATCAGAACAGACCCTGCCTGCCATGCTCAAAGCCAGTCTGCGTAGCCACCTCACCCTCTGGTTCGCCGGATTGTCTTTGCTGACACTGTTGAGCGTGGGCTTCTATGTCGGCCACATCGCCACCGAGCAGATGAAGCAGGCCAGCGGCAATGCGCTGCTCAATACCGCGCGCGCGGCGGCGTCCTTGTTGGGCGAACAACTGCGCGAACGCCAGTTGGAGGTTTATCTGCTCAGCCGTGCGCCGCATCTGGAACGCGGCGATCTCGACAATCCGGCGATCCTTAAATCGATGCAATTGCGCACCGAGGCCCGCGCCGAGTATGCGTGGATGGGCGTCACTGACGCCGAGGGCAAGGTGCATCAAGCGGTGGGCGGTTTACTGGTCGGCCAGTCGGTGCAGCAACGGCCATGGTTCCGGGCCGGGCTGAATGGTGAGTACACCGGCGACCCGCATGAGGCCGTGCTGCTGGCGAAAATGTTGCCCGCCCTGCCTAATGGCGAGCCGCTGCGTTTCATCGATTTTGCCGCGCCGATCCATAACGCCGAAGGCCGGGTCATCGGCGTATTGGGCGCACATGCACACTGGAGCTGGGTCACGCGCATGGTCGAGTCGGCGGCGTTCGCGCACAAACATTCTGCGCCGGACATCGAAGCGTTGATCATCGATCACGATGGCAAGGTTCTCTATCCGGAAGCGCTGGCTGGCCAGCAAGTGGCGACGGCTGACGAAGAGCTGCAAGGCTGGACGGCAAGCAATGGTTTTCTGACCAGCACGGTCAGCGTGCCGACCCCTTCCAGCACGGCACTGACCTGGTCGATTGCCGTGCGTCAGCCATTGCAAACCGCACTGCAACCGGCACGCCTGCTGTTTTACAAATTGCTGATTCTCGGCGTGTTCGCGGCGGTGATTTTTGGTCTGGTGGCCTACTATCTGGCGCTGTATCTGAGCCGGCCGATCGAGCAGCTCGCGCACTCGGCCCGGCAGGTGCAGAACAAACAGACCGGTGTGCAATTTGCTTTGCAACACCCGGTGCAGGAAATCGCCCAGCTCGGCCAGTCGATCGAGGCCATGACCCAGTCGCTGCTGGCCAAGGAGCGCGAACTGCAACAAGCCAATGCCTCACTCGAAGCCACCGTCGCGCAGCGCACTGCGGCGCTGACCCAGGCCAATGCCGAACTGCTGAGTCTGGCTACCCACGACGCCTTGACCGGGGTTTATAACCGTCGTCGTTTCGACGAAAAACTCACCGAGTACACGCTGCTGTTTCGCCGCACCGGTCGGCCATTCTCGCTGCTGCTGATCGACGCCGACCATTTCAAGCGCATCAACGACACGCACGGTCACGCAGTGGGCGATGCTGTCCTGCAACAATTGGCGCAACTGATTCAGGCCAGTGTGCGCACCACCGACTTCATCGCTCGTTACGGTGGTGAAGAGTTCGCCGTGCTGCTGCCGGAAATCGCCACCCCCGACACACCCGAAGTGGTCGCCGAAAAGATCCGCGCGGCGATCGCCAGCGCGGATTTCCCAGGCATCGAACAAGTCACGGTGAGCATCGGTATAGGTCTGGCTGACCCGGCTGACAACAGCCATGTCGCGCTGCTCAAACGTGCTGACCAGCAGCTGTATCAGGCCAAGGCGAACGGTCGCAATCGGGTGGCGTGAGCAGGCGTTGCTGAAATATTGCTTCGGTGTTGTAGTTGGAAATTGCCGCAGAACTTACTGCGAAAACGTCTGCAGATACGCCAACAGATTATCCAGCTTCTCCTCGTCGCTCAGTCCCCAGAAAATCATCCGCGTGCCGGGCACCACGTCTTTCGGGTCTTTGAGGTAGGCAATCAGCGTGTCGCGATCCCAGGTCAGCCCTGAGTTTTTCATCGCGTCGGAATACACATAGTTCGCGGAGGTCCCGGCCGGCCGGCCGATGATGCCATTGAGTTGCGGGCCGAATCCGGGGCGGGCGGATTCGCCGACCTGATGGCAGCCGCCGCACAGGCGCGGAAAGATTTTTGCGCCAGCTTCGGGATCGCCTGCGGCTTGCGTGAGAGGACTGAGCAGGCCAGTGCCGAGCACCAGCGCGAGGGTCAATGCAGCAGTGTTTTTCATCGCAAGTTCCGATTCCATTTCAACGGGCGGCGCAAGGTTAGCATTTTGTGTTTATAGATAAGCGCCGAGAACCCGACGGACAGTACTCAGTGCCTGGCGCAGTACATCAATGTCTACCGAGCCCAGTGCCAGGCGAATCGCATGCGGCACATGGCTCGCCACGGCAAACGGTTCGGCGCTGGTGACCGAAATCTGTTCGCGCATCAATTCGACGACGATCTGGTCGGCGCGCACGTCTTCCGGCAGCGGTAGCCACAGGAAGTACGAAGCCGGATGGCCAATGCAATGCAGACCTTTGAGCACCTCGGCGGCCAATGCTTGTCGCGCCATGGCGTCGTTGCGTTTCTGCTCTTCAAGCAGCGTCACGGTGCCGTCGTCGAGCCAGCCACAGGCGATGGCGGTCATCACGCCCGGCGTGTTCCAGGTCGTGGCACGGATCACCCGTTCCAGCGCTGGCACCCGCTCGAGCGGTGCGGCGATGAAGCCAACGCGCAGGCCCGTGGCGATATTTTTCGACAGGCCCGAGACGTAAACCGTGCGCTCCGGCGCCAGATCAATCAGCGCGCGTGGTGGGTTTTCCACCAGAAACGCGTAGGCCGCGTCCTCGATAAGTGTCAGATCATACCGCCGGGCGATCGCCACCAACTGCTCGCGCTGCGCCAATGGCGTCACCCAGCCCAGTGGATTGTGCAGTGTCGGCATGCAGTACACGGCACGCACCGCGCGGTGGCGGCAGAGCTTTTCCAGGACGTCGAGGTCCGGCCCCTGAGCGCCCGACGGGATCGCGACAATCTCCAGATGCAGCGCTTCGGCCAGAATCTTGAAGCCGGAGTAGGTCAATGCGTCGGCGGCGATCACGTCGCCGGGTTTGAGCAGCGCCATCAACGTCACCGCCAGCCCCTGCTGGGCGCCATTGACGATCAGCACCTGCTCGGCCGTGACCTCGACGCCACGGCTCAGCAAATGCCGGGCGACCGATGCGCGCTCATGGCTGCGACCGGCGTGAGGTTGATAGCGCAGCAGCGCTTCAAGGTCGCCCGACAAGGCCAATTGGCGCAGCGCTGTGCGCAATAGCTCGGCCTGCCCAGGCAATGACGGGTAGTTGAAATTGAGGTCGATCATGCCGACCGCCACGTCTTTCTGATCGATGCCTTGCCCCGGCGCCAGCAACGTTTCACGGACAAAGGTGCCGCGCCCGGTTTCGCCGCTGACCAGGCCCATGGCCTCAAGCTCGGCGTAAACGCGCGAGGCGGTGACCAGCGCCAGCCCTTCTTGTGTCGCCAATTGCCGATGTGTCGGCAAGCGCGTGCCCGGTGCCAGACGCCCCGAACGAATGTCCGCAGCATAAGCGTCGACCAGTGTTTTATAGCGGGAGCGTGGCATGTCGAGGTGTATCCATGACAATTTTTTGATTGTGCTGATTCTCGGCCCTAGCATCGGCGCAACGCCACTCACTTGTCGAGCATGACTTCGTATGGAACAGACTTCGCACCTGCCCGCCCCGGCACTGGAAAAAACCAGTGGCTGGATCAACGGTTTCATTGGCGTGCTGATTTTCAGCGGCTCGCTGCCCGCCACACGCCTGGCGGTGCTGGAGTTCGATCCGGTGTTTCTGACCGTGCTGCGCGCCGCGATTGCCGGGGTGCTGGCCGTGGTTCTGCTGGGGTTGTTCCGCCAACCACGGCCGGCGTGCAATCAATGGCTGTCGTTGCTGATTGTCGCGCTCGGCGTGGTGCTGGGTTTTCCGCTGCTGACGGCGTTGGCATTGCAACACGTCACGTCGGCGCATTCGATTGTGTTTGTCGGATTGCTGCCACTGGTGACGGCGATTTTCGGCGTGCTGCGCGGCGGTGAGCGGCCACGTCCGGTGTTCTGGCTGTTTTCGATTCTCGGCAGTGCGCTGGTGGTCGGTTTTGCCTTGTCGCAAGGTTTGACCGCTTCGCCCACGGGTGACCTGTTGATGCTCGCGGCCATTCTCGCCTGCGGCCTCGGTTACGCCGAAGGCGCAAAGCTGTCACGCAGCCTCGGTGGCTGGCAGGTGATTTGCTGGGCGCTGGTGCTGTCGTTGCCGCTGATGGCGATTGCCAGTCTGTGGCTGGCGCCCGCCTCGTTCGCTACCATCAGTCTGCCTGCGTGGCTGAGCCTGGGTTATGTGTCGCTGTTCAGCATGCTGATCGGCTTTGTATTCTGGTATCGCGGCCTGGCTCAGGGCGGGATCGCAGCGGTCGGCCAGTTGCAATTGCTGCAACCGTTTTTCGGACTGGCCCTGGCGGCGACACTGCTGCACGAACAGGTCAGCCTCGGCATGCTGGCGGTGACGTTGGGCGTGATTCTGTGCGTAGCCGGGGCGAAGAAATTCGCTAAATGATGCTCAGGGCGCCAGCCTTCCATTCACGCGGGCTGAGCCCGGTCTTGCGTCGAAACGCCCGGGCCAGCGCCGACGGGCTTTCGTAACCGACCTCCTCGGCGATCAGCGCAATCGGCCGGCCCTCGCGCAGGCGTTTCTGCGCCAGACTGACCCGCCAGCTCAGCAGATAATCGGCCGGCGTCTGCCCGACCACACGGCGAAACTGCTCGGCAAAACCGGCGCGGGACAGGTTGGCGACCGACGCCAGCTCGGCCACGCTCCAGGGTTTGTGCGGTTGCTCATGCATCAGGTTCAGAGCACGCGACAAGCGCGGATCGGCGAGCCCGGCGATCATCCCCGGTTGTTGTTCTCGGCTGCTGATCAAGTGGCGTAACAGCAGAATCACCAGCAATTCGAACAACCGATCCATCACCGCCATACGCCCGCAATGGCCTTCGAAGGCTTCCTTGAACAACCATTCGAGTGTGTTGCCCAGTTCGGGAACGTCCGTCAGCTTCAGCACCAGATAATCCGGCAGCGCCGCCGCGAGGGCATTGCCGGAGCCGCCGTCGAAGGTCAGCGATGCACAGACTAGCCGGGTGTCCATGGCTTCGTCGGCAAACATGCGATGAGTGAAGGGGCGCGGGAAAAAGATCAGCGATGGCTCAGTTAGCCGCATCTCGCGATCACGACCCGGCTGCAACAACAATTCGCCCGTCTGCAATAGATGAACATGGCCGACCGGCTCGTCCTCATGCACGCTGACGCCACAAAACGCGCCGCGGTGAAATGTGCCGGCATTCACTCCGAAATGACTGAGCAAGGTTGACAGGCGATCCATGGGCGACTCCGGTTTTGTTGGCTGCTTGTGGTGTTGCAACGCTCGCTCCGCGTCGAGACTTTCGCGAGCAGGCTCGCTCCCATTCTGGAATGCATGCTCATGTGGGAGCCTGCTCGCGAAAGCGCCCCCCGTCGATAAGTCCTCCACACAAACACATCTGGACGATCTGCAGCATATCCTCGACGATTTGCCGCCAAAGCACCAGACACTCTCAATAACATGGCATCCATCCCCGGCGCACTCTGCACCGGTACTTCGGAGAATCACCATGAGCCGCATCAACGCTATCAGCCTCGACACCGCCACCGATGCCACCCGCCCTGTGCTGGAAGGCGTGAAAAAGAAAATCGGCTTCCTGCCGAATCTGTTCTCCACACTGGCCAAGGCGCCGGTCGCCCTCGACACTTACGTGCAGGCCTCGGCCATCCTCGGCAAGACTTCCCTGAGCGCCCAGCAAAAAGAAGCGGTGTACCTCGCCACTTCGCAGGTCAACGGTTGCGACTATTGCCTGGCGGCGCACACCCTGTTCGCTGGCAAGGCTGGACTGTCGACCGAGGACATCGTCGCCGCCCGTCACGGTGAACTTAACGCCTACGCCGCCCTCGCCCGGCAACTGGTCGAAACCCGTGGGCACCTTGATGACGAGCAGATCGCTGCCGCCCGCGCCGCCGGTATCGATGACGTGAAAATCATTGAAGTGATCGCGCTGGTAGCGGTGCAGACCCTGACCAACTACCTGAACAACACCGCGCTGACCGACATCGATTTCCCCGCCATCAAAGTGTGATAACCCGTTGGCAAAAACACTGTGGCGAGGGCGCAAAACCCTCGCCACAAATCGTTTTGTCCAATGCATCGTGCCATGATGCGCGTAGGCCCGGCCCCACCCGCTCGCCAACACCGCACGGGTGCGCTGAAACCAAACTCCGGCACAAGGGTCTTCTTCACATGCTGATGTCAGGATAGACACGATCCCCATGAAAGACTGGTTACAGGACCACGGCGCGATGGCCGAGCAGATTCGACGGCACGATTGGGCAAACAGCCCGCTCGGCCCGTTGGAACACTGGCCCGATGTGCTCAAGACCACGGTCTCGCTCAGTCTTGCTTCGCACTTCCCTCAGGCGATCATCTGGGGCCCGGAACTAATCACCTTGTACAACGACGCGTTCGTGCCGATTCTCGGCGACAAGCCGAATGCGTTGGGCCGACCTTTCAGCGATATCTGGAAAGAAGCCTGGAGCGAGATCAGCCCCATCGCCGATGCGGCTTATGCCGGGCGAGCCACCTACATCGAAAACTTCGCCTTGTTGATCGAGCGTGGCCGCGGTCCCGAACAGGCCTACTTCACCTTCTGCTACAGCCCGATTCGCGATTCCCGGGGCAACGTGGTCGGCATGATCGACACCGTCACCGAAACCACTCAAACCGTTTACCTCAACCAGCGCCTGGCGGTCCTCGATGCGATCGGCAAGGCGGTGACCAACGCCACTGACGCCCAGGACATTCTGGCGGCCAGCACGCGCTTGATGGTCGAGCAATTGCATCTGTCCAATTGCGCCTACGCCGACATGGATGCCGACGAAGACGGGTTCACCATTCGCGGCGACTACGCGGCGCCGGGCTCGCCAAGCATCGTTGGCCACTATCGATTGCGCGACTTCGGCGAAAAAGCCGTGAGGCTATTGCGTGCCGGCAAACCACTGGTCATCCACGACAACCGTAGCGAATTGCCGCCGGAAGAATCGGCAACGTTCCAGGCGATCGGCATCACCGCGACCATTTGCGTGCCGCTGATCAAGCAAGGTCGCTTGACTGCCTTGATGGCCATCCACGACAAGGCGCCGCGGATCTGGTCGGAATTCGAACAGGCGCTGTTGAGCGAAGTCACCGAACGTTGCTGGGCGCACATCGAGCGAGTGCGCGCCGATGCCAGCGTGCGCGAAGGCCTGAACGCGCTCGCCGAACTGAACGCCACGCTCGAACAGCGGGTCGAGGAGCGCAGCCTGCGCCTGGCCCACGCGGAATCAGCCTTGCGCCAGTCGCAAAAGCTCGAAGCCATTGGCCAGCTCACCGGCGGCGTCGCGCATGACTTCAACAATCTGCTGACGATCATTCGCTCGTCAGTGGATTTTCTGCGCCAGCCCAACCTTTCCGAAGAGCGCCGCCAGCGCTATATGCGTGCGGTGTCGGATACGGTAGAACGCGCTTCCAAGCTGACCAGCCAGTTGCTCGCCTTTGCCCGTCGCCAGCCGCTCAATCCGCAGGTGGTGGATGCCGGCGAGCGTCTGGAAAACATCGGTGAAATGCTCGAATCGGTGACCGGTGCGCAAATTCATGTGTGCGTCGAACGGCCCGATCATCCCTGCTATATCCGCGTCGACCTGAGTCAGTTCGAAACCGCGCTGATCAACATTGCGTTAAACGCCCGCGATGCCATGAACGGTCAGGGTCTGTTGAAACTGCGACTGGAATGCAACAAGCCGCTGCCAGCGATTCGCGGCCACGCCGGCTCCGGCGGGCAGTTCGTGTCGATTGCTCTGGCCGATAGTGGCCCCGGCATCGATGCGAAGACTCTTGAGCACATCTTCGAACCGTTCTTTACCACCAAGGATGTCGGAAAAGGCACCGGATTGGGCTTGTCTCAGGTGTTCGGCTTTGCCAAGCAATCGGGCGGCAACGTCGATGTGTCCAGCGTGCTCGGCGAAGGCACGGAGTTCACCCTGTACTTGCCACAAGTGCCTGCCAGTGAAGTGGAATGCAACGATGCGGCAGACGATGACGACGCAGAGCCGCTGCACGAAAAGCGCCGGGTGTTGGTGGTCGAGGACAATCTCGATGTTGGCCGCTTTGCCAATCAGATTCTGCAGGACTTGGGCTACGAGACGGTCTGGGCGACCAACGCCGAAGAAGCCCTGCAACTGGCAGGTGCTGACGCCATGGCCTTCGATGCGGTGTTTTCCGACGTGGTGATGCCGGGCATCACCGGCGTCGCTCTAGCCAAAGAGCTGCGCCGGCGCCGCCCGGATCTGCCGGTGATTCTGACGTCCGGCTACAGCGAAGAGCTGGCGCGCAGCGGTTACGAAGGGTTCGAGTTCATCGCCAAGCCCTACTCCGCCGATCAGGTCTCGCGCATTCTCGGCAAGACCTGGCTCAAGGACGCGTCCGGCGCAGACTCAGTCGTGATCGACGCCGGCACGCTTGAGTAATTTCTTGCAGCGCTCCGACAGATGGAATACCTGCAAATGCTTGCCGGCCTTGGCGTAGCGTTCACGCAGGGTTTTCAGCGCAGCAATGGCTGAATAATCGACAAAGCTCAGATGCCGGCAATCCAGCGTCACCCGGTCCGGGTCATTGGTCGGGTCGAACTGGTTGAGAAACGGCGTGGTCGAGGCGAAGAACAACGTGCCATGCAGGCGATAGAGCTTGCTGCCGTCGGCTTCCAGATGCTCGTCGGCGTACAGTTCGCGCGCCTGCTGCCAGGCAAAGTTGAGCGCGGCAATGACGATGCCGCAGAGCACAGCGGTGGCCAGATCGGTGAACACGGTGATAGTGGTCACGGCGATGATCACCAGTACATCGTTGAGCGGCACTTTGTTCAGCACCCGCAACGATGCCCAGGCGAAGGTCTGCTGCGACACCACGAACATCACGCCGACCAGCGCCGCCAGCGGAATCCGCTCGATCAGCGGTGACAGGAACAGGATGAACAACAGGATCAGCACGCCCGCGACCACCCCGGACAAACGCCCGCGCCCGCCGGAACTGAGGTTGATCACGGTCTGCCCGATCATCGCGCAACCACCCATGCCGCCGAATGCGCCCGAGACCATGTTCGCCGCGCCGAGCGCTACGCACTCGCGGTCCGGATAGCCGCGGGTTTCGGTGATTTCGTCGGTGAGGTTGAGGGTCAACAGGGTTTCCAGCAAGCCGACCAGCGCCATCAGGATTGCGTAGGGGGCGATGATGCGCAGGGTTTCGAGATTCCACGGGATATCCGGCAGCGCAAAGCTCGGCAAGCCGCCGGCAATGTGCGCCATGTCGCCGAGGGTGCGGGTCGGCAGGCCGAACAGGTAGACCAGCAGACCGACGCCGAGGATCGCCACCAGTGCCGGCGGCACAGCGCGGGTCAGGCGCGGCAGGAGGTAGACGATGGCCATGGTCAGCAACACCAGGCCAGTCATCAGGTACAACGGCGTGCCGCTGAGCCAGTCTTCACCGTTTTTGAAATGCTCCAGTTGCGCCAGGGCAATGATGATCGCCAGACCGTTGACGAACCCGAGCATCACCGGGTGCGGCACCATGCGCACCAGTTTGCCCAGGCGTAGCAGCCCGAACGCCATCATGATCAGACCGCCGAGCAACACCGTCGCCAGCAGATACTGCACGCCGTGCTGAACCACCAGCGCGACGATCACCACGGCCATCGAGCCTGCGGCGCCGGAGACCATGCCCGGCCGCCCACCGAACAATGCCGTCAGTGTACAAATGATGAACGCGCCATACAGGCCCATCAGCGGGTTGAGGTGCGCCACCAGCGCAAACGCAATGCATTCGGGCAACAGGGCAAACGAGGTGGTGAGTCCGGCCAGGACATCGGCGCGCAGACGAATCGGTTTCATGGCTTACCTGACTGAGCGGCCGACGCGGCGACCGCAGGTGTTCGGAAAAAGAGGGGGGGCGAATGTTACGGAATTGTTCCGTGTCGGGCCAGTGATCGCTGACAGGTGCCGAGCCGCGCCTTATGCTGGCGCCTCATTTTTTGATTGAGCTCGACATGTCGTCATCCTTGACCGCCCGCGAGGTTTGTCAGCGTCTGCGTGAAGCGGCGCTGGGCATCCTGACTTTGGACGTCTGCGCAGGACCTGATGCGACCGGCCTGGTCACGGTCGATATCGACGGCTGGCGCCTGCTGCTGGATTTTGCCGGTCAACGATTGCATCACTGTGAATATGCCCGCAGTCCTGAAGGCCATGAGGGTGCGCTTGAATCGTGGCAGCGTTATGGCACGGACCCGGTGAGTCTGCTCAGTACCTGGGAACTGGCGCAGGTTGAGTGGTTGTTGCTGGCGGATCGTTAATCGGCGGCAGCGATGTGTCAGTTGTTGGTGATTTGGCTGGGCTGACGCCATCGCGAGCAGGCTCACTCCTACAGGTTTTGTGGTGGGCTCGAGTTTGCGGGCAACGCAGGATCACTGTGGGAGCCAGCCTGCTGGCGATGGCGGTGTGTCAGGCACTGAGGATTTGGCTGGGCTCACGCCTTCGCGAGCAGGCTCACTCCTACGGGTTTTGTGGTGGGCTCGAGTTTGAGGACAACGAGGATCACTATGGGAGCCAGCCTGCTGGCGATGGCGGTGTGTCAGGCACTGAGGATTTGGCTGGGCTGAGGCATTCGCGAGCAGATTCACTCCTACAGTTGTCGGGTGTTATTTGAAGTGGATGGTTTGCGCTGGCTTGACGTCGGTCCGCGCCACGGAGCCGGTGAGGGCGGCGAAGTCCTTGTTGTGTTCGGCAATGATGTCTTCGGCGCTCATCGTACCGTTGTCGACGGTCGAATGCGCGTCTTGCGCGACGACTACGTCATAGCCCAGTTCATGGGCGCGGCGCACGGTGGCATTGACGCAGTAATCGGTCTGCAGGCCGCAGATCACCAGGCGCTCGAAATCTTCGCTGGGCAACAGCTTGCCCAGGTCGGTCTGGTAAAAGGAATCGCCGGTGGTCTTGTTCACACGCAGATCTGTGGGGGAAATCAGCAAGCCTTCGGCGAGTTGCCAACCCTCTGCATCGCGAACGAACGCACCGTCCTTTTCTTCATGTTGAATCAGCACCACCGGAACCCCGGCCTCGCGAGCGCGGCGGCTCAGATCATTGATCGCAGAGATCACGCGGTCGATTTCAAAACACTGATATTCACCAGCACACAGAGCCTGCTGGACGTCGATGATCAGTAATGCGGTGGTCATGTCGAGCCTTCCTTGATCAGTCCTTGAGAATGGGGCGGACCTGAGTCCGCCCCTTTTTTACTCCGCTCAATAGCCCAATGACAAGCCGGTATTGCGCCGTGGATCGTTGGCACCGTAAAAGCGGTTCTTGCCTACCGGTTTGCCGCCCAGCGCCGGTGCACCGACCAGAATCGCAGCGATATGGTTAGGGTCCTGCGGGCCGGTAAATTTATGGCCCCAGCTCTCAAGTAACTTTTTCGTATCGGGGCTGGCGGCGAAGTCTTCGAGGTTGGTTTCCTCGGGCATCCACTGTTGGTGGAAACGCGGAGCGTCGACGGCTTCCTGCAAGCCCATGCCGTAGTCGATGACATTGAGCATGGTCAGCAAGGTCGCCGTAATGATCCGGCTGCCGCCCGGCGTGCCGACCACCATCACCACCTTGCCATCCTTGGTGACGATGGTCGGACTCATCGACGACAACGGCGCCTTGCCCGGCGCGATGGCATTGGCCTCGCCCTGCACCAGACCGTACATGTTCGGCACGCCAACCTTGGAGGTGAAGTCGTCCATTTCATCGTTGAGGATCACCCCGGTCTTGCTCGCCATCACGCCCGCGCCGAACCAGTCGTTGAGGGTGTAGGTGACCGACACCGCATTGCCCCACTTGTCGACAATCGAGTAATGCGTGGTGTTGCTGCCCTCATGTGGCGCGACGCCGGGTTTCAGTTCAGCCGATACGCCAGCCTTCTGCGGCTGGATCGCGTCACGCAGTTTGGTCGCGTAATTCTTGTCCAGCAGATGTTCGATCGGGTTTTTGACGAAATCCGGATCGCCGAGATAGCTGTTGCGATCAACATAAGCGTGGCGCATCGCTTCGATCTGATAATGCATGCCCTGGGCGGAATGGAAGCCCAGATCCTTCATCGGATAGCCTTCGAGAATGTTCATGATCTGGCAGATCACCACGCCACCGGAACTGGGCGGCGGTGCCGAGACCACGTGATAACCGCGGTAATCGCATTCCACCGGAGCCAGTTCGCGGGTCTTGTATTTGTCGAGGTCGGCCTGAGTGATGATGCCTTTGTTGGCCTGACTGGAGGTCACAATCGCATCCGCGACCCAGCCTTTGTAGAAGCCGTCTGCGCCTTTTTCGGAAATGCTGCGCAGGGTTTTGCCGAGGTCCTTCTGCACCAGTTTTTGCCCGACTTGCATCGGTTCGCCGTTGTGCAGGAAAATCGATCCGGAATCACGCATGTCCTTTTTGAACACGTCCGTGGCGTACTCCAGCAGCTCGACATCGCCCTGCTCCAGGGCAAAACCGTCTTCGGCCAGTTTGATCGCCGGTGCGATCATTTCCTCTCGCGCTTTGGTTCCGTACTTGCTCAGTGCCAGCTCCATGCCGGACACGGTCCCGGGCACGCCAACCGCCAGGTGCCCGCGGGTACTCAACTCAGGAATGACGTTGCCGTCCTTGTCCAGGTACATGTTCGCCGTTGCCGCCAGCGGTGCTTTCTCGCGAAAATCAAGAAAGGTCTTGCGTCCGTCCGCCAATTGAATGGTCATGAAACCGCCGCCACCGAGGTTGCCTGCCGCCGGATACACCACCGCCAGCGCATAGCCCACCGCGACCGCCGCATCGACGGCATTGCCGCCGTTTTTCAAAACATCGACGCCGACATGAGTGGCCAGATGTTGTGCGGTGACCACCATGCCGTTTTCCGCAGCGACCGGTGCCACCGACGCGGCGTGAGCCATGAGACAGCTGAGTGCCAGGGACGTCGCAATCAGCGACTTGGCCAAAGGTTCGTACTTCATGAGTCGATCTCTTTTTTGTTTTAGGGGACGGCGCAAAACCACGTGCAGCGTTTCAAGCGCAATCAGCAGTATGGTCGGCTTTACGTATTGCGCCTCTCTGTTGCGCCGCTATGCTGGACGCTGTTCACACTTTCCAGCGGGGTTGCACTGATGCCTTACACATTCATCACCCTGCCCTCGCCGGTCGGCGAGCTGAAGCTGGTGGCGAACGGTTCGCGACTGGCGGCCATCCTCTGGGAAAACGACAAACCGAACCGGGTACGCCTCGGGCCGATGAGCGAGGCACCGGGCAATCCGGTCCTGCAAAACACCGCCCGGCAGCTCGATGAATACTTTTCCGGGACTCGTGTTCGCTTCGACCTGGAACTCGACTTCGCTGGCACGCCTTTTCAGCGGCAAGTCTGGGCTGCATTGCTGACCATTCCGTTCGGCGAAACCCGCACCTACAGCCAGATCGCCGAGCAAATCGGCAACCCGACTGCCGTACGGGCCGTGGGCGCGGCGAACGGGCGCAATCCAATCTCCATCGTCGCGCCATGTCACCGGGTGATCGGCGCATCGGGGAAGCTGACCGGTTTCGCCGGCGGGCTTGAAGCAAAAGAGCGGCTGCTGATCCTTGAGGGTGGCCAATGGTCGCCCATTGGCAAAACCGGTGAGCTGTTCTGACTCAGGCACCGAACAGATTATTCATCGCTGCATACTGCAACAGCATGATGGTCTTGGCATCGCAGATCTCACCGCGCTGAAACGCCGCCAGCGCCTCGTCGAACGCCCATTCCAGCACTTCCAGCTCCTCGGTTTCCTCCTCCAGTCCGCCACCGTCGCTGACCTTTGAGGCCGCGTCGTATTCGGCGATGAAAAAGTGCAATTTTTCGGTCACCGAACCCGGGCTCATGTAAGCCTCGAACACCTTCTTCACATCGTGCACGCGATAACCGGTTTCCTCCTCGGCTTCATCGCGAATACGTTGCTCCGGCGCCGCGCCTTCAAGCAGCCCGGCCGCCACTTCGATCAGCAACCCGTCATGGCCGTTGACGAACACCGGCAAGCGGAATTGCCGGGTCAGTACTACCGTGCGTTTGTCGCGGTTGAACAACAGAATCGCCGCGCCGTTTCCGCGATCGTAGACCTCACGGGTCTGACGCTGCCATTCGCCATTGTTGCGGTGATAGTCAAAGGTGATCTTCTTCAATAAATACCAGTCGTGGGACAACACCTGAGTGTCGACGATATTGACCCGCTCGGCTGTGTTGGACATGACGCCTGATCCTTTAGTCATTGATGGCCTCCGGGCCTGCAAATGCCCGGTTCTTTGAACAAAAAAACCAACCATATATCGCCCTACATAGCATGTCGAACCGTCCTACAGACACTGCCTATTTCCTCGCCCTCCTCGCTGATCTGCAGCCCAACAGCGAAAACTTCTCGAGTATCTGAGCGACCTCGAGCTGGAGGCGCTGCCTGCTCTGTTTTCCAGTGACGCATAGCCCTTTGAACAAAAGCCCGGCAGCGCTACCGGGCTCGTTCATGTACCGTTAAATAGCCATGAAGTCTCCACTGATAAAGTCGTCATGGAGCACTGCTTGATCCTTTCAAGCAATTATTCTCGAGGCCATCACCCCCTCATTTAAAATCAACATCAAACGCCTGATAAAACGCATTACCAGTATTGGCAACGATCCACATCAGCACGATGACGTGACGACCCTTTTTGCTTGTCGGCAGTATCACCTCGTGGTCGACCTTGGCTTTCAATTCCCCCGCATGGCTGTAATACGGGACCTGCGGATAGAAGTCTTCGAAAAACGGTTGCGCCTCGAGTTGTGAGCGGGTGATGCGTTGCTGCGGATCCCAGCCATCCCGGGTAATCAACCAGCGATAACCACGGGTGGTGTGTGGCGCTGTGTATTGCCATTTGACCTGCAGGGTTTGACCGGCGGTGACATTGAGCAGCGGCCACGCAAACGGACGACCGAGCTTTTTGCTCATCTCGGCATCGGTAAAGTTCACACAGTCGCGTGCATCGTCCTTACCGCCGCTGAGGATGTAACCGTCGGCAGGTGGCGCAACGCTGGCCGAGTCGGTTTCATACGGTGGCGGAAACGGCCCTGCCACCAGCGCCGGAAAGTTCTTGCCACCCTCCATCTCGTTGACCTGCCAGCCACCCAGCAAGCCGAGATCGATTGCCACCGCACCGCGACTGGCCGGAGAAGTCACGCGGCCGTGTTTCAGTTGGTTCTCTGGTATTGCCTGATTCATGATTTTCACTCCATTGATTGATGACTCTCCTTCCCGAGGAGAGGACTTCAAGCTAACGGAGGTGAATTTTTTGTCCATTGGCGAATTTGTCGCGGTCAGCGAATTGCTGCCAACCAAACGCCGCAAATACTGGATGCATATACAGTCATAGACGACAACGCCCACGCGCGATGACGGCAAACGATTACAGCGCAACACTACAAAGGCTGCCATCCGATATTCAGGTGAGCTGAGCCTGAAACTCCTTCTCATACTGCCCTGCCAACTGCTCTTTTTGTTTCTCATCAAGCAGTTTCCCGGCCATCTGAAAGAACTTATGCTCTTCTTCCTCAAGGTGATGATGAACCTTGTCCGACAGTTTCTTCGCCGTCGCCAGCCACGCCGGGCTGGACATCTCGGTTTCGTCGAGTTCTTCCATCATTTCGTCCATTTCATGGTGCTCCGCGATGGCATGACGGCTCAGGTCGACGCCTTCATCCATTGCCATCAACGGAATATAGAAATGGCGCTCTTCCGCGGTTTCGTGGGCTTGCAGTTCTGCTTTCAGCTGTTTGTAGGCCTCGACCCGCTCCGGACTGTCGCCGCTGGTTTCGATCAGGGCTTTGGCGTAACTACGCTGGCGCTCGTGGCTTTCGCGCAGGGCTTCGAAAATATTCATGGGGGTCCTTGTTGGCGGCGTTCGGGAATGACGCTGTAAACGCTAGACCCCGGCGCAAGCGAAGCGGTTCCAAAGCGTGGGCAAGCGCTTGGAAAATGAGCGCCGGGCAGGATAGGCTGCGAGTTCCTAAAACAAGGAAGTCCCGCATGAATCTGCGCATCGAGTTGTCAGAAAATCCTACAGAAGACGAACGACAAGCCATTTTGGCGCCGCTGCATGCCTACAACGTGGCGAAGGCCGGAATTGCGGTTGCAGAGCCACTTACCCTGCTGGTACGTGACGATGACGGCAAGATTCTCGGCGGGCTGTATGGCCGGCTCGCATGCCAATGGCTATTCGTCGATCTGCTCTCAGTACCTGAAGCAGGACGGGGTCAAGGCATTGGTTCGAAGCTGATGCGCATGGCCGAAGACCTCGCGCGGGAGAAAGGCTGCATCGGCGCCTGGCTCGACACGTTCGACTTTCAGGCGCCCGGGTTCTACAAGAAGCTCGGGTATAGCCAGTTCGGTGAGATCGTTGATTATCCACCGGGGCACAAGCGGCATTTTTTTCAGAAGCGCTTTGCAGGGTGAACGCAGCTGCGCATTCGCGAGCAATCTCGCTCCCACGATGGTTTGGTGTCGATCATACATCCAAGGTGGGAGCGAGCCTGCTCGCGATGGCGGCACAAGCCGCACCGCTAAACTGGACTAGAGACAAGTAGCCAACGCCGCCAACCGGCGCTTGGCAACAAAATCGTCTTGTTGCACGTAGTAATTCAGCGTCGTGCCGGACGCATCGGTAATCACATCGACGAACGACTCGGCCGAACGCGTGTACACCGTCGTGCCACCTGCGTTGCGCGGTTCCATGTAGGCCGCCGCGTCCACACCAAATACCGCCTCATCCTGCCAGCCAAACTGCACGCACTGTGCGACGACTTTTTCGGCCTTGTCCGAGGTCAGAACCTTATAAGGGGTTTTGGTCCGGGCATCGTTCATCACCGAACCCGCACAGCCGGCGAGCATCGTGGCCGTCAGCGCTAACATCAGAATTCGCATCGCATTCGCTCGTTGGCAAAAAAACGGACTGTATCACCGCAATCGCCGAAATCGTTCTGCTTTACTGCATTTATCGCGCGACAGACGCACAGCGCTGCGGCACCCTAGAGTCATCAGTCTTACAAGGAAAACACATGGCGCCTACCGATCAGCGACATGAACATGCTCTGAAATTGTTTCTCGACGCACGTCCCGAATTGCGCGAAACCCTCGACCATCTCAACCCGTTGCTGGCCCAGGCCAAGGGTGAAACCCAGGCGCAGTATCGTGAAGAACGACTGCATGAAGCGTTTGAAGCCGAGGCGGAAAATCAGGGGTTGTTTGCCTGGGAGCTGACGTTGCAACTGACGGCAGATTCGCCAGAGGAATACCAGGAGCAGCGTCTGGAAGTGCACCGCGAAGTCGCGGAAATGGCCGGGATGGATTGGCTGGAATATTGCGATTTGTATGGTATCAATCCGTAACCAATCGTAGGAGTGAGCCTACTCGCGATAGCGGTGTGTCGGGCTAATATCTTGTGAACGATACACCGCTATCGCGAGCAGGCTCACTCCTACAGGGATATGCATCAACTTCGGTTTCGCGGCAGCCTGCATAAAGCTTTATCATGGCCGCAGTTTTGCTGATCGAGTCCGTCATGAAGTTCGCCATTGCGCTGTTTTCCGCCGCCCATGCGCCCTCCTCGCGCCGCGCCCTGCTGTTTGCCCAAGCGGCGCTGGCCAGTGGGCATGAAATCGTCCGGCTGTTTTTCTATCAGGACGGCGTCTATAACGCCTCCGACGCGCTGGTCACGCCGCAGGACGAACTGGACCTGCCCAAGCAATGGCGCGCCTTTATCACTGAGCAAAAACTCGACGGCGTGGTGTGCATCGCCGCCGCGCTGCGCCGTGGTGCGTTGAACGCTGAGGAAGCCAAGCGCTATCAGCGTGAGGCGGTATCGATCAGTGCACCGTGGGAATTGTCCGGCCTCGGTCAGTTGCATGACGCGGTGCAGGATGCCGATCGCCTGATCTGCTTCGGAGGCGCGTAAATGGCCAAATCACTGTTGATCATCAGCCGTCAATCGCCCTGGTCTGGTCCCGGCGCTCGCGAAGCGCTGGACATCGTGCTGGCTGGTGGTGCGTTCGATCTGCCGATCGGTTTGCTGTTTCTCGATGACGGCGTGCTGCAACTGGCCGCGGGGCAGAACGCCAAAGCGCTGCAGCAGAAAGACCTCAGCGCCAATCTGCAAGCGTTGCCAATGTTCGGGGTCGAGGAGCTGTTTTATTGCGCAGAAAGCGCCAACGCGCGTGGGCTCGGACAACTCTCGCTGGACGAAGCGCAGGCGCTTTCTGCCGAACACATCACCGCCCTTATCGACCGCTACGACCAGGTGATCACCCTCTGATGTCGACTTTGCATGTGTTGTCTCACTCCCCTTTCGGCGACGATCGCCTGAGCAGTTGCCTGCGCTTGCTCGGCAGCACTGATACGTTGCTGTTGTCCGGCGATGCGGTGTACGCCTTGCAACCGGGTAGCGCGCCGTTTTTAGCCCTTCAAGACAAAAAAATCAGCCTGTTTGTGTTGCTTGAAGATGTACAAGCACGTGCGATCGAGATTCCGGACTGGGCCGAGGCCATCGACTACCCGGCCTTCGTCGAGCTGTCGATCCACCACGACAAGGTCAACAGCTGGTTATGAATGCACTGACTGTCGGCGCCCGCGCCATTGAACTGGACAAGGACGGTTTCCTTGTCGATCTGAGCGACTGGTCAGCCGAAGTCGCCAGCGCCCTGGCCGCCGCAGAAGATATTGAGTTGACTGCCGAACACTGGGAAATCCTCGAATTGCTGCGCAGCTTCTATGCCGAATTCCAGCTGTCCCCCGCCACTCGCCCGCTGATCAAGTACACCGCGTTAAAACTCGGTGCGGAAAAAGGCAACAGCCTGCACCTCAACCGACTGTTCAAAGGCACCCCTGCCAAACTCGCCGCAAAACTGGCGGGCCTGCCCAAACCGACGAATTGCCTATGACCGACTTCCCAGCATTGACCCTCGAAACGCCCGCCGAGCACCCGTTCGCGCAATTCGTGCGCATTCTCGGCAAAGGCAAGCGCGGCGCGCGTGATCTGACGCGCGAGGAGGCCCGCGAAGCCATGGGCATGGTGCTCGATGACAAGGTCGAAGACACCCAGCTCGGCGCTTTTCTGATGTTGCTGCGGCACAAGGAAGAAAGTGCCGAGGAAATGGCCGGTTTCACCGAAGCCCTGCGCGAACGCTTGCAGGCGCCAGCCCTGAACGTTGACCTCGACTGGCCTACCTATGCCGGGAAAAAACGCCATTTGCCATGGTATCTGCTGGCCGCCAAGTGCCTGGCGCAGAACGGCGTGCGCATCTTCATGCATGGCGGCGGCGCGCACACCGCCGGGCGGCTGTACAGCGAACAATTGCTGGGCGAACTGAATATCCCGTTGTGCCGCACCTGGCTGCAGGTCGGCGACGCGCTGGATAACGGCGGACTGGCGTTCATGCCGCTGGTGGACTGGGCGCCGCCACTGCAAAAGATGATCGACCTGCGCAATACGCTTGGCCTGCGTTCGCCGATTCATTCGTTGGCGCGGATTCTCAACCCGCTGCGCGCGCGATGCGGCCTGCAAAGCATTTTCCATCCCGGGTATCAGGCAGTGCATCGCGATGCCAGCGGCTTGCTCGGCGACACCGCGATTGTGGTCAAGGGCGATGGCGGCGAAATCGAGATCAACCCGGATGCAACCAGCCATCTCTACGGCACCACTGGCGGGCAAAGCTGGGACGAGGAATGGCCGCAGCTGTCGGCGCAACGCCATGTCAAACCGGCGACGCTGGATGTCGCGCATCTGAAAGCGGTGTGGCGTGGTGAGGTGGTCGACAGCTATCCGCAAATGGCCTTGATCGCGACCATGGCACTGGCCTTGCGCGGCCTTGGTCAGAGCCGTGAGCAAGCCTTCGCCACGGCCGAGCAGTACTGGACCGCGCGAGACAAATCGATTTAACCGATCATTCACGCACGATCTTTGCGCTTTTTGTTCGAATTCATCGGAATAGACTCGGCTCCAATGAATATTGGTTTACGGAGTTTGAATCATGGGTTTACTCGTCGATGGCCGCTGGCAGGACAAGTGGTACGAAAGCAGCAAGGACGGCGCGTTTCAGCGCGAACAGGCTCAACGCCGCAACTGGGTCACCGCCGACGGCGAGCCGGGCCCGAGCGGTGAAGGCGGCTTCGCTGCCGAAGCCGGGCGCTATCACCTCTACGTTTCGCTCGCCTGCCCGTGGGCGCATCGCACCCTGATCCTGCGCAAGCTCAAGGGCCTGGAAAGTCTGATCGACGTCTCGGTGGTCAGTTGGCTGATGCTGGAAAACGGCTGGACCTTCGACAAAGCGCTCGGCTCGACCGGCGACAAGCTCGACGGCTTCGATTACATGCACCAACGCTATACCGCCGACACGCCTGATTACACCGGGCGCGTCACGGTCCCCGTGCTGTGGGACAAGAAGCTCAAGCGCATCGTCAGTAACGAATCCGCAGAAATCATCCGCATGTTCAACAGCGCATTCGACGCGCTGACCGGTAATGACCTCGACTTCTACCCGGCGCCGTTACGCAGCGAGATCGATGCGTTGAACGAACGAATCTATCCGGCAGTGAACAACGGCGTGTACCGTGCCGGCTTCGCCACGTCGCAGCAGGCTTATGAACAAGCATTCGATGAGGTATTCGCCGAACTCGATCATCTGGAACAACTGCTGGGCGCCAATCGTTATCTGGCCGGCGAATACCTGACGGAAGCCGATGTGCGTCTGTTCACCACGATGATCCGCTTCGATGCGGTGTACCACGGCCACTTCAAGTGCAACCTGCGCCGGATTGCCGATTATCCGAATCTGTCGAACTGGCTGCGTGAGATGTATCAGATCGAGGGTGTTGCCGAGACGGTGGATTTTCAGCACATCAAGCATCACTACTACGGCAGTCACAAGACCATCAACCCGACGGGCGTGGTGCCGAAGGGGCCGGAGCAGGATTTTACTGCGGGCCATGATCGGGCACGGCTGGCGGGCAAAGGGGTTTGGCGCCGGGGTTAAGAGATCAGGTGTTTTTGAAGGCCCCATCGCCAGCAGGCTGGCTCCCACACTGGATCTGTGTCGTGCACAAATCCCTGTGGGAGCCAGCCTGCTGGCGATTGCGGGCGCCTCGGTCTTTCAGACCTGCGCCTGAGCCCCTTCAAACCACGCCAGTTTCTCGCGAAGTTGCACCACTTCACCGACGATCACCAGTGTCGGAGCATGTACTTCGTGCTCCGCGACCAGTCGCGGCAAGTCGGCCAGCGTGCCGGTAAAGACCCGCTGGTTGACCGTGGTGCCCTGCTGGATCAACGCCGCCGGGGTGTCCGCCGAACGACCATGCTTGATCAATTGCTCGCAGATGATCGGCAGCCCCACCAGGCCCATGTAGAACACCAGCGTCTGCGCCGGCGCGACCAGGTCGGACCATGGCAGATCGGTGGAGCCGTCCTTCAAGTGGCCGGTGACAAAGCGTACCGACTGCGCGTGGTCGCGATGAGTCAACGGTATCCCGGCATATGCCGCGCAACCGCTGGCGGCGGTAATCCCCGGAACGACCTGGAACGGAATACCGTGAGCCGCGAGCTCTTCGATCTCTTCGCCGCCACGCCCGAAAATGAACGGGTCGCCGCCCTTCAGCCGGACGACACGCTTGCCGGCCTTGGCCAGATCGACCAGTTGCTGATTGATCTGCTCCTGCGGCACCGCATGCTCGGAACGGCGCTTGCCGACGTATACCCGCTCGGCATCGCGACGGCACAGTTCGAGGATTGCCGGAGCAACGAGGCGGTCGTAGAGCACCACATCGGCCTGCTGCATCAGACGCAAGGCCTTGAAGGTCAGCAAATCCGGATCGCCCGGCCCGGCACCCACCAGATAGACCTCGCCGGTGGTCACCATTGCTTCGCCATCGATCTTGGCTTGCAGCAGACGCTCGGCTTCGGCGCCCTGCCCGGCTAGTTGCCGATCGGCAATCGGCCCCTGAAAAACGTCTTCCCAGAAACCGCGACGCTGCTGCACATCCGGAAACAGGTTTTTCACCTGATTGCGAAACCGCGCAGCGAGCCCGGCCAGATGACCGTAAGTCGAGGGAATCCAGGTTTCGATCTTGGCGCGAATCAAGCGCGCCAGCACCGGCGCGTCGCCACCGCTGGACACGGCGATGATCAACGGTGAGCGATCGACGATCGCCGGGAAGATCACGCTGCACAGGGCCGGCGCGTCGACTACGTTGACCGGAACGCAACGTCGATGCGCGTCTGTCGAGACTTGCGCATTGAGCGTTTCGTCGTCGGTGGCGGCGATGATCAGCCCGCAGCCATCGAGATCCGTCTCAACATAGCCACGCAGCACACATTCGCCGCCACTGGCAGCGACGAGTTCGGCCAGTTGCGGTTCGATTTCAGGTGCGACCACCCGCAGCAGCGCACCGGCATCGGCCAGCAGGCGGGATTTGCGCAAGGCAATTTCCCCCCCACCGACCACCAACACACGACTGCCGCGCAGGTTGTGAAACAGCGGCAGATATTTCATTTAGCCGATGACCTCAAGGCCACCCATGTACGGCTTGAGTACGTCCGGTACACGGATCGAACCGTCAGCCTGCTGGTAGTTTTCCAGCACCGCAACCAGCGTACGGCCGACCGCCAGACCGGAACCGTTCAAGGTGTGTACCAGCTCTGGCTTGCCGGTTTCCGGGTTGCGGAAGCGCGCCTGCATGCGGCGAGCCTGGAAATCACCGCAGTTGGAGCACGAGGAAATTTCGCGGTATTTGTCCTGGCTCGGGATCCACACTTCCAGATCGTACGTCTTGACCGCGCTGAAGCCCATGTCGCCGGTGCACAGCGCCAGGGTGCGGTATGGCAGACCGAGCAGTTGCAGGACTTTTTCAGCGTTGGCGGTCAGGCTTTCCAGCGCTTCCATCGACTGCGACGGCTCGACGATCTGAACCATTTCGACTTTGTCGAACTGGTGCTGACGGATCATGCCGCGCGTGTCGCGACCCGATGCTCCGGCTTCGCTACGGAAGCACGGAGTGTGGGCAACGAATTTGATCGGCAGCAGCTTCGAATCGACGATTTCGCCAGCAACGATGTTGGTCAGCGACACTTCGGCGGTCGGGATCAGGTACAGATCGGCTTCGCCTTCGCGAGCGATCTTGAACAGGTCTTCTTCGAACTTCGGCAATTGACCGGTGCCTTGCAGCGCCGGCGCCTGGACCAGATAAGGCGTGTAGGCCTCTTCGTAGCCGTGCTCGTTGACGTGCAGGTTGATCATGAACTGCGCCAGCGCGCGGTGCAGACGAGCGATCGGGCCACGCAACAAGGCGAAACGTGCGCCGGACAACTTGGCCGCGGTTTCGAAATCCAGCCAGCCGAATTTCTCGCCCAGGGCAACGTGGTCTTTCACTTCGAAATCAAACTGCGTCGGGGTGCCCCAGCGGCGCACTTCGACGTTGTCGTCTTCGTCCTTGCCGACCGGCACGGATTCGTGCGGCAGGTTAGGAATGCCCAGCAGGATCGCGTCCAGTTCGGTCTGGATCGCGTCCAGTTCGACTTTACCGGCGCTCAACTCACCCGCCATGCGCTCGACATCCGCCATCAGTGGCGCGATGTCTTCACCGCGCTGCTTGGCCTGACCGATGGATTTGGACCGCGCGTTACGTTCAGCCTGCAGTGCTTCGGTGCGGGTCTGGACGGTCTTGCGCTGTTCTTCCAGCGCTTCGATGCGCGCGGTGTCCAGGGCAAAGCCACGGGAAGCCAGGCGGTCCGCTACGTCCTGAAGGTTGCTACGTAACAGTTTGGAATCGAGCATGTCGGTTTCTCGTTATCAAAGTTTGGTCAGAGACAGGCCAGCCCAAGTCGCGAGCAGCCCGCCGAATACGCTGAGTGCCGCATAGCCCAGGGCTAGCGGCACCTGCCCGCTTTCCAGCAGGCGCACCGTATCCAGTGAAAAGGATGAAAAAGTCGTCAGCCCCCCGAGGAAGCCGACCATCAACCCGGCACGCACCTCGATCGGCACCTCCGGGCGTACCAAAAACAGGCCGTACAACACGCCAATCAGCAGACAGCCCACGATATTAACGGCCAGCGTCGCGGTATAGAAGTGCCGCGGCCAATTGGCGCTGATCCAGTTGCCGGTGGCGAAGCGCAGCAAGGTACCGGCCATCCCGCCGACAGACACCGCAATGATCAATGGGACCACTATTTTCTCCGCTGTCTTGGGCTTAAACGGTCGAGTTGAGCGAGGTGATTGAGCTTTTCGCCGATCTTCAATTCCAGACCACGCGGCACGGGCTGATAGAACGGAATCGGTTCGAGTTCTTCCGGGAAATAGTCTTCGCCGGCCGCGTAGGCATCCGGTTCATCGTGGGCATAGCGGTATTCGTCGCCGTAGCCCAATTGCTTCATCAGTTTGGTCGGCGCATTGCGCAGGTGCAGTGGCACTTCCAGCGAGCCGTTTTCCGCCGCCGCGCGCAAAGCGGTCTTGAAGCCCATGTACACCGCGTTACTTTTCGGCGCACAGGCCAGATAAGTAATGGCTTGGGCCACCGCCAGCTCGCCCTCCGGACTGCCGAGACGCTCCTGCACTTCCCAAGCCGCCAGACACAGGCTCAGCGCACGCGGGTCGGCGTTGCCGATGTCTTCGCTGGCCATGCGCACCACTCGGCGGGCCAGGTACAGCGGATCACAGCCGCCGTCGATCATGCGCGCGAACCAGTACAGCGCGCCGTCAGGATTGGAACCACGCACTGACTTGTGCAGCGCAGAAATCTGGTCGTAGAACGCTTCGCCGCCCTTGTCGAACCGGCGACGGGTATCGCCGAGCAGGCTTTGCAACAGATCGGTGCCGATCTCACTGTTGTCTTCCGCCAGGTCCGAGGCGTTTTCCAGCAGATTGAGCAAACGCCGGCCATCGCCATCGGCAGCGGACAGCAGCATCTGGAAACCTTCATCGCTGAGGGTCAGGTTGCGCTTGCCGAGGCCGCGTTCTTCGCTCAGCGCGCGGCCCACCAGTTTGCGCAGCGCCGCTTCGTCGAGGCTTTTCAGCACATAGACGCGGGCGCGCGACAACAAGGCGTTGTTGAGTTCGAACGAAGGGTTTTCCGTAGTGGCGCCGATGAAGATCAGCGTGCCGTCTTCGACGTAAGGCAGGAAGGCGTCCTGCTGGGACTTGTTGAAACGGTGGACTTCATCGACGAACAGAATCGTGCGCTTGCCGTACTGGCCGGCCTGCTGCTTGGCGATTTCAACGGCCTGACGGATCTCCTTGACCCCGGCGAGCACCGCCGAGACCGTTTCGAAGTGCGCATCGGAGACTTCCGCGAGCAATCGCGCCAGCGTGGTCTTGCCCACGCCCGGCGGCCCCCAGAAGATCATCGAGTGCAAGGCACCCTGCTCCAGCGCCTCACGCAGCGGCTTGCCACGCGCGAGCACGTGTTCCTGACCGACGTACTCGTCCAGATTGGTCGCACGCAAACGCGCGGCCAGTGGCTGGGCAATCGGTGCACTGCGAAACAGATCCATCACGTAGCGTTGAAACCTCTATTTGAACCGGTTGCCATTCATGCTTTTGATTTTGCAGGAGTGAGTCTGCTCGCGATAGCGGTGGATCAGACAACGAAGTGGTGACTGACAGATCGAATCGCGAGCAGGCTCACTCCTACAAGGGGTTTTGGTTTATTCCTGGATAACGTCGGCACCCTTGGGAATGTCGAACTTGAATTTCGAGGCCGGCACCGCTTCGTTGGCCTTGACCCCGGTAAACAGGATATTGGTGCGCTGGCCGACACTATCGATCAGTTGCATGTCGTTGAGCAGACCGTTGCGGAACGACAGGCGCAGGTTGTCGAACAGGGTGTCTTTGGTTTTCGGCTTGAGGGTGAAGTCGATCACACCGCCCGCCTCTTTCGCGCTGATGTCAAAGCTCTGGCTGATTTTGGACACGTCGCCGGACAGCAGCAGCGCTGGGGTCTGGGTCAGGCGCTCGTCGAGTTTCTTGATAGTCGCCTGTTCCAGGTCCGGGTCCCACAGAGTGACTTTCTTGCCGTCGGAGACCATGGTCTGCTCGGCCGGGGCATTGGTGTGCCAGTAGAACAGGCCCGGACGCTGCAGGGTCATGTTGCCGGTGGTTTCCTGCAACTGGGTGCCGCTGCCGTCGAGGGTCAACTGCGAGAAGTTCGCGCTCAGGGTCTTGGATGTTTCCAGCAATTGGGTCAGACGCGCCACGTCCTTGTCATCGGCGTGGGCCGTGAGCGTGGTCAGCGCCAGTACTGGCAACAGCATGCGGATAAGACGCATGGGAGTCCTCTTGAATATTCGTTGGGAGAGGACGGCGCGTCATTGCGCCATCCTTTGTGCAAAAAGGGTTTCGAATCAGTCGCGAACCGGGCCCGGAGCAAGGACCTCGCGAGAACCGTTGGTGTTCATCGAGGTGACGACGCCGGCCATTTCCATGGCTTCGATCATTCGGGCTGCGCGGTTGTAGCCGATTTTCAGCTTGCGCTGTACCGCGGAAATCGAAGCACGACGGCTTTCCAGCACAAACTGTACGGCTTCGTCATACAACGCATCGGCTTCCGGATCATCGCCGTCGCCGCCACCGCTGCTGCCTTCAAAACCGCTGCCGGCCTCTTCAACACCGTTGAGAATGTCGTCGTTGTATTCCGGTGCGCCGCGCAGTTTCCACGCCTCGACCACACGGTGAACTTCATCGTCGGACACGAACGCGCCGTGAACCCGGATTGGCAGACTGGTGCCTGGCGGCATGTACAGCATGTCACCATGGCCAAGCAGTTGTTCGGCGCCGCCCTGATCGATAATGGTCCGCGAGTCGATCTTGCTCGAAACCTGGAATGCCATACGGGTCGGAATGTTGGCCTTGATCAGACCGGTGATCACGTCTACCGATGGCCGCTGGGTCGCAAGGATCAGGTGAATGCCCGCGGCACGGGCCTTCTGTGCGATACGGGCGATCAGCTCTTCAACCTTCTTGCCGACGATCATCATCATGTCGGCGAATTCGTCGACCACAACAACGATGGTTGGCAGTTTTTGCAGCAGCGGCGCTTCGTCGTGGATGCTCTCGCGCTTGTACAGCGGATCGCTCAACGGCTCACCGGCATCCTGGGCTTCCTTGACCTTGGCGTTGAAGCCGGACAGGTTACGCACGCCCATCTTGGCCATCAGCTTGTAGCGACGCTCCATTTCGGCAACGCTCCAGCGCAAGGCGTTGGCGGCGTCTTTCATGTCGGTCACAACCGGGCACAGCAGGTGCGGAATGCCTTCGTAGATCGACAGTTCGAGCATCTTCGGGTCGATCATGATCAGCTTGGCGTCTTCCGGACCGGACTTGAACAGGATCGACAGGATCATTGCGTTCACGCCCACGGACTTACCGGAACCGGTGGTACCGGCAACCAGCAGGTGCGGCATCTTCGCCAGGTCAGTGATGACCGGTTTGCCACCGATATCGTGGCCGAGGGCCAGGGTGACCGGCGATTTGAAGTTGTCGTATTCAGGCGTAGAAAGCACTTCGGAGAAACGCACAATCTGCCGGTCTTCGTTGGGAATCTCGATACCGACCGTGGTCTTGCCTGGAATCACTTCAACCACCCGCACGCTGGTCACCGCCAGCGAACGCGCCAGGTCCTTGGCCAGGTTGGCGATGCGGCTGACCTTGACGCCTGCCGCAGGCTGGATTTCGTAACGGGTAATCACCGGGCCGGGATGGATCGAATCCACAGCGACTTCGACGCCGAATTCCTTGAGTTTGATTTCCAGCAAGTGCCCGACCGCTGCAAGCGATTCCGGCGAGTAATTGAGCTGTTTCTTTTCCGCAGGATCGAGGATCGAGATCGGCGGCAACGTGCCTTCCACGGCGCTGTCGACGAACAACGGCACCTGCTTCTCTTTCTGCACGCGCTTGCTTGGCTCGGGCGCTTTGGCCGGCGCCGGGGCGATCACTGGCGGCACCTGCTTCTCGCGATCGGACATGTGCTTGCTCAGGGCTTGCTCGCGTTCGATCAGGCGTTCCTTGACTTTGGCCTGTTCGCGCTTATCGGTGACCGTTGGCGCCACCACGTCATGCACACGATCGTCGACCTCTCGCAGTTGCGCGACCAGTTGCTTGCGTTCGGTGCGTGCCGCCCACCAGCGATTGAGCGCGCCCTGAAACAGTTCGAACAGGTCGAGGGTGATCTTGCCGGTGATGTCCATCACCTTGAACCACGACAGATCGGTAAACACCGTCAGACCGAACAGGAACAGCGCGATGAACAGCAGCGTGCTGCCCTGAATGTTCAGCGCATTCTTCGCCAGATTACCGAGGCTTTCGCCCAACGCACCGCCAGCACCCGCCGGCAGGCCGGAGGCCGCATGGAAATGCAGATGCGCAAGCGCCGCGCCGGACAGCACCAGAAATACCAGACCGATCAGGCGCCAGGAGAACAGCCAGCCACTCCACTGCCACGGCTCGTGGCGCTGACGGAAGATCTGATAGGCCTTGATCGCCAGCAACAGCGGGAAGATGTAGGCGAAGTAACCGAGCACCATAAACAGGATGTCGGCGCTGTAGGAGCCCGCCGGACCGCCGAAATTCTGCACGTCATCGATCTTGCTGTTGTGGCTCCAGCCCGGATCGTCCTTGCCGTAGGTCAGCAAAGCCATCATCAGGAACAGGCACAAGGCACCGATGGCGATCAATGCACCTTCCTTGAGCCGGTAGTGCAATTGTTGACGCCAGAGCGGAACGACTGTTTTGGGTGCTTCGGTGGATTTCTTCAAAACGCTTCTTTTCCTGCGCACAAGGCGCGTCCATCTATTGAATGACGATAAAAAACTGCCCAATCCAGGCAGGTAAAAAATCAAACGAGCGCAAACGGAACTACTTTTAACATTACGCCGCGCTTTTTATAAACACAGCACATGACCAGCATTGTCTGATAACCCGCCATTGTACGGGTTTGTGCGTTCGATGCCATGCTTCAGACCCCGTGATTGAGCATAGCCAGGCGCGCAGAAGCTGCGACGCAATTTGAGCATGCATTTACCTTTTGTGACAAAGGCTTATGAAGGCTATTTGATGAACGTAGCGAAGCAGCCGATATCCACCCGGCTGCGATGCTCGCCGCGCGCTGCCACGGTGTCGCTTACGACCACGGCCGACACACCAAGTTGCAGCTCGATACTGGCTGCGTCGAATATCTGTGCAGGACATCGGCGCTTTTTCGCGGCAAACTCTTTCGCGGCGCCTGCGCGCCGCGACCGCCCTCCCCTTCTGCAAGCCTGGATGCCATGCTGACCTGGTTACAACGCAATTCCATGACCTTCCCTCCATTGGAAAAGGCCATGCGCGAGCCCAACGGATTGCTCGCCGCCGGCGGTGATTTGTCTGCCGATCGTCTGATTCAGGCTTATCGCCATGGCTGCTTTCCGTGGTTTTCCGAAGGCCAGCCGATTCTCTGGTGGTCGCCGGATCCGCGCACCGTGCTGTTTCCCGACGAGCTGCACGTTTCGCGCAGCCTCGGCAAACTGCTGCGCAAGGAACGCTATCAAGTGACCTTCGATCAGGATTTCGAAGCCGTGATTCGCGCCTGCGCCGCGCCCCGGGACTACGCCGATGGCACCTGGATCACCGAAGCCATGCAGGACGCCTACATCGAACTGCATCGCCGCGGCTTTGCCCACTCAGTGGAAGTGCGCGATCAGGGCGAGCTGGTCGGTGGCCTGTACGGCCTGGCGATGGGCCAATTGTTCTTTGGCGAATCGATGTTCAGCCGCGCCGACAATGCCTCCAAATATGGCTTCGCCACACTGGTGCGCCATCTGAAGGACGCCGGTTTCGTGCTGATCGACTGCCAGATGCCCACCGATCATTTGCACAGCCTCGGTGCGCGAGCGATTCCCCGCGAGCAATTTGCCGATTATCTGGCGCGACATCTGGATCAACCCAATCATGCGACCTGGGTTTGCTGAGCGACTTTTGCGCAGGTGGCTTACACTTAATCCACCAGCTTATTCCGAGGGTTGATTCATGACCGAGTTGGCGCGCCTGAAGTTCTATGCCACTCAGCCCCACTCTTGCAGTTATCTGCCCGAGGAGCAGGCCACGACCCTGTTTCTCGATCCGAGCCAGCCCATGGATGTGCATGTCTACGCAGACCTGTCGGAAATGGGTTTTCGTCGCAGCGGCGATCATCTGTACCGCCCGCATTGCCAGAATTGCAACGCGTGCGTGCCTGCGCGCATCCCGGTTGCGCAGTTCCTGCCCAACCGCCAGCAAAAACGCATTTTCAAACGCAACGCCGATTTGCAGGTGCGTCCGGCCAAGCCGCAATTCAGCGAAGAATATTTCGACCTGTACCAGCGCTACATCGAACAACGCCACGCCGACGGCGACATGTACCCGCCGAGCCGCGATCAGTTTTCGACCTTTCTGGTCCGCGATCTGCCCTTCTCGCGCTTTTACGAATTCCGACTCGACGGACGGTTGCTGGCGGTAGCGGTGACCGATTTGCTGCCTAACGGCCTCTCGGCGGTCTACACCTTTTACGAACCGGCCGAAGAACGCCGCAGCCTGGGACGTTTCGCGATCCTCTGGCAAATCGCCGAGAGCCAGCGCCTGGGGCTTGAGGCGGTCTACCTCGGATACTGGATCAAGAACTGCAAAAAGATGAACTACAAGACCCAATATCGCCCGATCGAACTGCTGATCAACCAGCGCTGGGTCATCCTCAACTAAAGCAAAAGCTCAAACCCCTTGGCGTAAACCCCATTTTTCGGGCACAATGCACGCCGCTTTTGCCTGGCGCAGTTGCACCGGGCCATTCACTGGATACCGAGGGCTTTACTGCATGTCGAAAGAAGACAGCTTCGAAATGGAAGGCACTGTCGTCGACACCCTGCCCAACACCATGTTTCGTGTGGAGTTGGAAAATGGGCACGTCGTAACCGCGCATATTTCCGGCAAGATGCGCAAGAACTACATTCGTATTCTTACCGGTGACAAAGTGCGCGTCGAACTGACGCCCTATGACTTGAGCAAAGGGCGCATCACCTACCGCGCTCGCTAATCAAGTCAATACAAAACGCCCGGCTTTTAGCCGGGCGTTTTTGTGTCTGGGGTTTGGGTTTGGGTGAGCACCCGTTTGCTGCGGGTGCGTTTGAATTGCTCGAAGATCAAAAGCAACGTCAAAAGCCCCTCACCCTAGCCCTCTCCCGGAGGGAGAGGGGACTGACCGAGGTGGCTGGAAGAGTTACGCAGACATGAAATACCGAGTCTTACGCAAAATTTGAAAAGCACAACGATCGGCTCCCTCTCCCTTGGGAGAGGGCTGGGGTGAGGGGCAGCCACACCACAAATCAAAAGCCATGCGACGCTTCTCACCACTCAATAGGCCGAGTGTCAGCTCGCCTGCTCTTGATCTTGATCCACCGGCGACGTCGGAAGGCTGAGCGGAGGGGTTGATCCGGGCGTGGGAGCGCAGCGACCGTCTGGCGCAGCCAGACACAGCGGAAGGAGGTGCAGCGAAGCAAACCGTAGCCGCTGCGCCCGGATCGATC